>JAAYZW010000001.1 GCA_012514645.1 Chloroflexota bacterium | reverse complement strand
CCAGCCGGTTCAAAATTTTGAGTATTGGAATTTTCAGCTCAAATTGTTTGATGAACGGTTAATCGGGCTCCGAATCTGTAGCTACAATACCAATGCAAATCAAACAATACCATCGGTAGGTGTGGGTTCAGAACGTGAGCATGGTAAATTTTTTATTCAACCAAACCCACCCCGCTGGAGTACGGTTATTTTTATCTTTACAATGAGAATTCCTGCAGCCCGTTGTAATATTTTGAAGCGCATTTCAGGATGCACTATAATCATCGAATGACCGAAGATAAACCCGATCTGACAGAAGAAGTTGCTCTGATCAACGCTGCCAAAACCGACCCTGACGCGTTTGGAGTTTTGTATGAGCGCTACGTCGATCGTATTTATAACTATAATTATTTTCGGGTTGCGAGCGCATCGGATGCCGAAGACTTAACCGCCAAAGTGTTTTTCAAAGCACTGCACAGCATCGGTGGATACCGGCACATGGGACTGCCTTTTTCAGCCTGGTTGTATCGAATCGCGCATAATTTAGTCGCCAACTATCACCGCGACCGCTCCAAAAAGCAGGAAATTCCAATCGAAAATCTTGTGGTTGAAGATACCAGCCGACACGCCGCACCCGAAGCGTTGATAGAGGCAAAACAAGAAAATGTGTACTTGATGAAGTTAATTAACGACTTATCACCACAAAAACGTGAGCTAATCATCCTGAAATTCGTCGAGAAACTCTCCAACGAGGAGATCGGGGTTGTGTTTGGAAAAACCGAGGGCGCAATCAAGAGCCTCTATCACCGCACGCTAGTGGAGCTGAAAGCTCGCGCGGCTCAAAACAACGATACCCGAATCTTCTAAGAAATCGTGGGGTTAATAAAAGCAAGGAGAATTAATCGAATATGGAAGCAGCAAAAAACGTGGATACAGGGCTCAGATCGTTTGAAACCGAATTGGCAAATCAACTCAGGCACTATTCCCCGGATGAACTGTTCGTTTCAGATCTGAGAGGGCGCCTGCTTTCCTCCCGTGTGTTTGCACAGCGCCGCGAAATTGGCGCAGTCGTGGTTGCCAGCCTGGCGGTGCTTCTTGCTGGTTCACTCACATGTATGTTTGTCTTCAGCATCAGCCGGGCTAAAAAGAAGTTCCTTTCAAGGTGATAATCGATCAGTCAGTATTGATCGGACACCTGGGGCGCGGTTCGATTGTGTTAGTGGTAAACACGGCCAAACCTGACTCCACTGTCATGAAAGCTTGCTTTCGTTGAAAACAAAAAAGAGCAGTCCGAAAACCACTCTTCTCAAATCAAAAACTTGACAATTAGCCTTCGTACACGTCGCGAACCCAATCACCAACCAGCCAATATTTGAAATCGCGGTGGTTGTAGGAATCGACAGCAGCCACGATCGCGTAAACCAGGGCACCAATCGGAATCAGGGTCAGCAGTAGTGCGATTGGGAATCCGCACAATCCAACAATCACAATCGTCAGAATTGCTGAGAGTGCCCAGGCAATGCCTGCGAGGATGGCAGCGCCAAAGAAGAACACGCCCTGGAAAACGAGCGCTTGCAGTGCCTGGTAGGCAACGTAACGAGACCGGTCTTTGTAGGCGAAATAAATAATCAGTGGCGGCAACAAGCCCAGCAGACCGGTGAACAGGTTCAGGAAAATGCCCAGATGAGCAAACATTGACAGGGTGCTCTCTTCAGACCGCTCCAGACTGGGTTGGGCATTGAAAACAGGGTTTTCAGAGGCATCCCCATGGGCATCAATAATTACAGGATCGGGGTCAATAAAATCGTTGTGATCAGTCATAGTAACCTCTCTTTCTTGATTGGTCCAATTATATACCATCTTGGAAGAGGTGAAAGAAACTTATACGATGACGATTATCAGTTCAAGCCAACCTAAATCTCCGTTTATTATGTTCTAAATGATTGCCACAAAATCGCATGTCAAGTCAAATCATAATGTTACCGAACGGCCTCCGTTAGTTCAAATGATATAATTGGGTAAGGTTTGGTTATTGAAAGGATTGCGAATTGGTTAAAAAAGTAATTCCATTATCGGTCCTTTGCAGCCTTATTCTTGGTTTAAGTTCGATCCCAATTGATCCGTTGGTTTTGCCATCCCTTTATAAAAGTATTGCCGTTCCCAATTCAGCTTCGGGTGGGAATTTTCCATTACTTCCGGCCGTGCAATTTTTTGGAGTTCTATCTTATCAAGACAGGCAAGGCCAGATTGCCTATGGCAGAAACTACTACTGCCGTATAATGGAATATGATTACAATTCAGATGATGATATTCTGTACATATTCGAAACTGCTCGTGACGGATACTACATATCACCATTAATTGAAAACTTTGATCCAGATAGTGACGACGGAAACCCTCAGTTAGATATTTACATTGCTTGTTTTACATATAATCCCAATCTTCGTCAGGTAGTTTTCAATGCTCAAGGTGGTATGATTTATGGATTTGCATCCTCGATTTCCTTCAATGTTGGGCTTGATCTGTTGATAGAAAAGAGTTTGAATGTGACTTATTCAGATAGTAAATTGCCCTCCATGTGGTTGTGTGAGGATATTTTGAGAACCTATGAGAATTGGAATGTTGGTTCAGGTTACATGCCTCCAAGAATTTCTATTGTTTGGCAAGATGGGGTAAACAGTTACCGTAGCTGTGAAAATGTTTCCTGTTTTATAACCGAGGTCAACTCTATACATCCATTTCCAGAAGCATTTATAAGATACATAAGACGAGATTCTGCAGATACTGTCGTTCATGAGACTGCACGCGGTTATATGTATGGCTACCAGAATGAGTTGGCTGGGTGTCCGGGTCAACATGGAATTAGTAAAATTTCGACACCAGGATGTGCTTGGACTGAAGGTTGGGCTGAATTTCTACCATTGTATATAAACGGAGATCCTTGTTATGACTTTGGTATAGGCCCATGTTCAGAAAGCGGAATCGATTTAGAAGCCCCAAATTTTAGAGATAACCCTGCCTTTTTTAACTTCGGACCAGCCGTCGAAGGAAGAGTAGCAGCAGCACTCTATGATTTAGTCGATATGGAAAATGAGGATTTTGACAAGACTAATTTTTCATTGTATAGAATAGCAAGAACTTTATACTTTTTACCTGCAGAAAAGAGTTTTGATGATTTTTGGAACACTTGGATCGATTTGGGAAATGGCTTCTATAGAGAAGTAGACAGTACTTTCTTCTTAAACACCCTCGGAAGAAAAAATTACTTACCATTTATTAACAAAGGTAGTTAGTATGAAAAGTAAAGCTTTCGTCAGCATCATAATATTGTTGGTTCTATTTACATCCAGTTGTACCAGTCTTAGCGATGACTACCCAGTGACAACCGAAGTGTCATCAGAAGTAACTCAAAGTTTGGTGTCTGAGCCAGGTATAAATTTCCATCGGGAAAGCGATATGTTTATTATCGACTTGCATATCACCCCTCCTGAAAACGATGTGGAAGGCTGGTCTGTTGATTGGGACATAGAGTCACTAAACCCTGTAGAAAATGTCCAGGTTGTTTTCAGTATTCTTCCAAAAGGTGTATGCAATATTGAGGTAACAGCTGTTGAGGGAATCGTAGAAAATGTAAGATGGGTGGGTGATTCGATTAATTCCGAGATGGATTTTCCACTGAATGGCTCCACGAGAATATCATACAAGCTTTCTCAATGCAAACGAACCGGGGAAGGTCGATTCGCTTCAGTTAAGGTTGAATTAATGTACGGAGTAGAACAGTTCGTCTTCGATGAAGCGGATTTGTTTTGGTCACAAGGTCATGGTAGTGTGGTTTATAGCATCACACCATTTCCAACCGAGATGCCTGGGAGTTTGTCACCTGTTTTGACTCCCTGGTCTTTCTACGAAATCACACCTGAAGAGCTTATGTTAACACCTGGAGTAACACATTTTCCTCCGACACAAATAAATACAATTGAACCACCCACTCAAACAAAAACCTCAACGATTATTAGTGTTCGTAAAACCCCAACTCAACCAATACCTTATCCTTGATTGGAGCAGACTGTTTTGTTGCTTGCTGCAAATGCAATACTGCCTGGGTTTTTTAGATATCTTGCGTCGTTCGTTAACTGTCATAGGATCTGTTTCTGCCATCGCTGCCTCGGTAACATTTTCATTTGACCTAACGATAGCATTTCAGTAACATTTTAGTTGAACTAATGCGAAATCGTTGACGGATTTTATTTCAACGAGTATGATTATCAGTTGCCAGATGACCGTCTGGTAAATTTATGGGCGAGGGTAACCTGAAACAGGGTGAGAGGCGCCTGGAGGAATAATGACTGCAAAACAAGACGACGTAATTATCAAAATTGAGAAGCGCGAAGTAACCGGAAAACAGGTTGCCAAACTGCGCCGCGAAGGCATCCTGCCTGGTGTGGTATACGGGCATAACGTCAAAGCGTACCCCGTCCAAATGGACTCGCACTCCACAACATTGATGATGAAAAAAATTACACCGACAACTTTGATCACGCTCGACCTGAACGGCAAGAAAACCAAGGTGATCTTGCGCGAACGCACGTATCACGTGGTCACTGGCGATCTGTTGCACTTGGATTTCCTGGCTGTCTCAATGACCGAAAAGCTTCGCGCCAATGTGGCGATCGAACTTACCGGCGAAGCTCCGGTATTGGAAGAAGTGCCCGGCTCTTTGATCAATCACATTCTGAACGAAATTGAGATCGAAGCTCTGCCCAGCGATCTGCTTGAACGTGTTGCCGTTGACCTGAGCGTGCTGGCCGCCGCCGACGATGTTATCACGGTTGCCGACCTTGACCTGGGCGAAAAGGTCACCATCCTGACACCGACCGAAGAGGTTATCGTTTCTGTTGGCTTCGTGGCTGAAGAAGTGGAACCCGAGGAACTTGAGGGCGGCGAAGTTGAACCTGAAGTTATCGGTGACGAGGGCGAAGAGGTAGAAGAAGCCTAAAGGTTTCCTATCCCGACAAGATATCAAAAGACCTGCCTTTGGACAGGTCTTTTCTTTTTAATCCCAATTTTTCAGCTGCGCAGCAGGTTTAAAAACTCAATCGTCATCATCGCAGTGGCACCCCAAACCACCTCACCATCATAGCGTTTGAAATAAGGGATATCAATGTCGACTCCAGCATGGGTGTGTACGCGGAATTCCTGGTTGGCTGGCTCTGCCAGCCAGTTAAGAGGGATCGAGAAAACCCGGTCGACTTCGTCGGGGTTAACAGTAATCTCTGTTGGCCAATCGACAATTCCAACCACCGGTGTGACGATAAAGCTGGTAACCATAGCCCTACGCGCCATACAGCCGACCACGCGCACTGCCCCAGGATTGAGCCCGATCTCTTCCCATGACTCTCGCAGGGCAGTGGCGACCAAATCAGGGTCCTGTGTTTCCCAGGAGCCGCCAGGGAAAGAGACTTGTCCGCTGTGGTCGTGCAGCCTGACGGAGCGTAAGGTATAGATAAGGTGCCAGTTAGCTTCCATTTTAATCAACGGAAGCAAAACCGCGGCAGGTCTCAGCTTGCTGGTGTCCCGGTATCCGCTGGGAACCTCCCAGATGACGTCGCCCTTCTCGTGTTTAGCAAGCCGGGCGGAGAGGTCGGGAGGTAGTTCAATCGACGATGTCACTCGCTTCCTCTTCACTATCCAACTCGTTGAGCTGTGCTTGAATAGAGCGGGCAAAAATGAGATAACCGGTGTGCGCTACCATGCGGTCAACAGGTCGCAGGCGACCCCAGTCTGACTTATAGTGACGCAATAAAATTTCACAGACATCAATAAAAGCGAAATTCTTATGTCCAAGCACCTTGAGGGTGATCTCAACCTGGTTCATGGTGGGCAGGAGTGTGGCGAACTGACCGCCGCCAATCAGACTGTCGCTTACCTGGTCGAGGTAATCATAGGGGTTGGGCAAATCGAGGAAAAGGGCGTCAATGTTGCGTTCGTCAAAGCCGTCTGCCGCGTCACCATGCTTAAACTCCACGCGATGTTCCATACCGAGCAACCGTAGGTTCTTGTGGGCAAGCGCCTGAACCTCGGGGTTGCGTTCGTAAGAATAAACCTTGCCGGTATCACCAACCAGATAAGCCAGCACAGTGGTTAGCCCACCGGAGCCGCCGCCGCATTCGAGCACGCGTTTCCCCGGACCCACGCCCAGTTTTAAGACGATGTAGCCGATATCTTTGGGATACATGATCTGGGTGGTACGCTTGATGCTCTGTACGATATCGGTGATTCCCGGTTGGAGCACAAAGAAAGGGTTGCCGGTGTGCGATTCGAGGCGAACACCCCAGGGCTGCCCAATGATGTCATCGTGATTGATCACACCGCGGTGTGTCATAAAGACCTCACCGACCTTCATCACCAGCAAGTGATTTTTGTGGGTGGTACCGTGCAGCTGCACCAGGTCCCCCTCTTTGACGAGGTTAGGCGCCCCTGGGTCAAAAATCATGGTTCGTTCCGGTTAATGAGATCGGGCTGGACCTGGGTCAACCAATGCCCCAGGAAAAGAAAAGCAATGGAACCGATGATACCGCCGGCAATATTGACCGGACCGACGCTCAAAAAATTGAAACCAACCGTTCCAGATGCCAGATGACCGACCAGGAAACCGAGCCAGCCAAGCACAAGGTAAACGAGCAAACGGACAATTCCACCGTCGCGCCATAAATGAAACAGCGCTCCCAGGAGCGTTGCCAGGATGAAACCAAACAGGTAAGAAGAAATATTCATTCGCTAAGTGCTTCCTCCATAAGCTCCGGCATCCCCATGCATCTGCGCTCGATTGCAGAGACCCCCAGGCTCTTCCGCCTGCCGGTTAGTGTCGTCATATTTTCAACAATCATATCACTGAATTTGTCGACTTGCCGAAATTTTAGTCGACAGGGCGATTAACATAGGACAAATTTGATAGAATGAAGCGGTGAAAGATACCGTTCTACCGGAGGAAATATGATTTTGCACGATTCGCACTGCCACCTCGATTTTGACAATTTTGATCAGGACCGCCCTGAAGTGATTGTGCGCGCGAAGAGCGCCGATGTGCGTTTCGTCGTCGTCCCGGGAGTGGACCTGCCTTCTTCGGCGAAAGCACAGGCGCTAACCGCGCAACATCCAGGCTTCGTTTACAGCGCAGCAGGAGTTCACCCAAACTATGTCAACGGTCTGAAAATTGCTGTGCTTGATGGGATCCGGGAACTCGCGAAATCACCAGGCGTAGTCGCCATTGGTGAAGTTGGGTTGGATTATTATCGCACCTATTCCAGTAAGGAAGACCAAAAGCGCTTTCTGCTGGCGCAATTGGCGCTGGCGGAGGAACTGGAACTGCCGGTGATTTTGCATGACAGGGATGCTTCTGTGGAGCTTGTGCCAATTTTGTTGGAATGGCAGGCAAATCTGACTGAAGATCACCCTCTCAAGCGGCGACCGGGCGTGATGCACGCTTACAGTGCTGACCTGGCTGTTGCTGAGCCGCTAATTGAAAGCAACTTTTACTTTGGGGTTGGCGGACCGGTCACCTACGAAAACGCGCGCGAGCGGAAGGAGGTGGTAAAGGGCTTACCCGTGGAGCGTATGCTGCTGGAAACCGACGCGCCCTTCCTGACCCCGCACCCCCACCGCGGCAAGCGCAACGAACCAAGCTACATTCCGCTGATCGCGGAGGCTATAGCAGACCTGCATGGCATTACGGCTGCGGAGGTTGGAAAAATCACTACGCGAAACGCGATCGGGCTGTTTGGTTTGCCGGAGAAGGGGGATGCCGATCGTGCTGGAACAGGATAAGCTGCCGAGTGGCAGTTCCCGGGACTACTCCTCTGGGATTTCGTAATCCGGCACGAAGGTCTGGTCGCTCATTGGTGGTCGAACGTAGTTGTCATCCACCTGTCTGGGCGGCAGCGACATCACCTGGGGGGTCAGGTCTTCATAAGGGATTTTGCTGAGCAGGTGACCGATGCAATTCAAGCGAGCCCGTTTTTTGTCATCCGCCTCGACTACATACCAAGGGCTTAGCTTCGTGTCGGTATACCGGAACATTTCGTCTTTTGCCCGGGAATACTCCACCCAGCGTCTGCGTGATTCCAGGTCCATCGGGCTGAGCTTCCATTGCCGGGTTATGTCATCTATCCGGGCTTGGAAACGACGTTCTTGTTCCTCGTTGCTGACCGAAAACCAATATTTAATCAGGATAATGCCAGAGCGGATCAGCATCTTTTCAAATTCAGGCACTGAGCGAAAGAACTCCTCCACCTGTTCCGGTGTACAGAAGCCCATCACTCGCTCCACGCCGGGGCGGTTGTACCACGAACGGTCAAAAAGCACCATTTCGCCGGCAGCCGGTAGGTGGGCAACGTAGCGCTGGAAGTACCATTGGGACTTCTCCTTTTCGGTTGCTACGGGCAGCGCGACCACCCGTACGATTCGGGGGTTGAGCGTTTCGGTGATGCGCTTGATTGTGCCGCCCTTGCCGGCAGCATCGCGACCTTCAAAGATCACCACTACTTTCAAGCCTTTATCTTTGACCCAATATTGGAGTTTGACCAGCTCTATTTGAAGTTTTTCAAGCTCGCGTTCGTAAGCTTTTGTGGAAAGATTCTTTCGTTTTTCAGGTCTGATGTCAGGATCAGCTTCTGTTGATTTATCCTGCTGAGCGACAGCGTCAGATTTATATTTTTGGTCTTTGGAGTCCGGTTTGAGTTTTTTCTTTGCCATACATACCTCCGTTGTGCCTCGCGGAAAGCTGATAGGCTAATATTATAAGTCGATTTTGTTGTCCTCAGACAATTTGGGCGACCGGCTGTGGTCGTCCCAACATTTTATTAAGAAAGTTTAGCGCTTGTAATCGACGAAGCGATAGCCGATGCCCCGTTCGGTCAGGATGTATTGCGGGTCAGAGGGGTCTACTTCCAGTTTTTTGCGCAAATAATTGATATAAAGCCGCACGTAGTGCGGTTCGTTTTCGTATTCATAACCCCAAACTTTGTTCAAAATCTGGTCATGCGTCAAGACCCAGCCGGCATTCTGCACCAAATGGTAAAGCAGACGGTATTCAGTCGGGCGCAATTTGACCAATTCGCCCTCAACCCAAACTTCGTGGCGGTCAAAATCGATCGTCAGGCGATCGTCAACCACGATCTTGCCCGATTCTTCGCCGCGGCTAAAGTCGCCTCTTCGTAAAACCGCCCGAATGCGGCTGGTGAGTTCGCGTGGACTGAAGGGCTTGGTGACATAATCGTCCGCGCCCAATTCAAGCCCCTTGATCTTGTCATCCTCCTCGCCTTTGGCAGTCAGCATGATTACCGGAATGCTGCCAATTTCGCGCACCATTTTCAGCACGGTAAAACCATCCATGTCGGGCATCATCACATCCAGTAAGATTAAGTCAGGCAAAGTTGTGCGCAGTTTTTCCATCGCCTGCGCGCCGTTATAGGCTTCCACCACATCAAAACCATCCTGTTCGAGGTTCAGGCGAATAATTTTCGCGAGTCCCTTTTCGTCGTCAACAACCAAGATTCGTTTTTTATTGCTATCCATTTACCACTCCTATGAGATTTCCACAAGAATCACACTGATATTATCCGGTCCGCCAGCCTGGTTCGCCATCTCCACCATGGTGTGAGCACGCTCTGATAACGGTCTGTCGGCACAAACTTCGCTGACAAGCTTTTTCTCCTCAACCATGCTCCACAAGCCGTCCGAACAAATTAGCAAATAACCTGGAGCTTCCATTTCGCGATAGCCCAGGTCAACCTTGAAACCGTCCGTCTGCCCCAGGGCACGGTAGAGCACGTTTTTCTGCGGATGCACTTCAGCATCAGCTTTGCTGATCTGTCCAAGATCGACCAGACGTTGTACCAGCGAGTGATCGCGAGTAAGCACCTCTGGTTTACCCTGGCAATCAAGCCAGTAAAGGCGCGAGTCGCCAACATGGGCGAAATATAGTTTTTTGTTGATTACCAATGCAGCTGTCAGCGTCGTTCCACCGCCGCTAACCTGGGTGAGGATTTCCTGCTGGGCTGCCTCAAAAGCTGCGGTCAGTTGCTCTTCAATTTGGTTGACGGGATAATCTTGCTCTTCCTGCAGTAAAGGCGTCATCCGTTCATTCAGCACCTTGACCGCTAGGCAGCTGGCTAACTCGCCGTTGAGGTGCCCGCCCATGCCATCGGCGATCACAAACAAGCCTGTTCGTCTCTCTTGCCCGCAGGCGCCCTGCTGGAAGATCATGCTGGAAGCAGCGTCTTCCATGTGCTCACGCGCTTTGCCAGGCGATTGCGCCAGGGCAGCCTGGATATCAACTGCTGTGCCAGGCAAAAAGCTGGCTTTTTTGCGTTTGGCGCTGTGTTGCTTGTGACTGCGATTAAATAAGTTCAAATCATACCCTTCTGATTCATGGTTGTGTCGTACTCAACTCGAGTACGTGCAAATAACTTTCAGCCGCCCAACCAGAACGCGATTTATCCAGCAAGGCTTCGCAATGCCACCAGGTATAGCCATCGCGGGCGACAGGACCATCGATAATTTTAAAGGCTTCATCATCCATCGCCAGGAAATTGACCTCAGCGGAAGTGCCAGCTTCGGCGCGCATACGTAAACCCAACCCCTGGGTGCCGACCACTTTGACATAACGCCCAACCGCCACAACATCGGGGGGCAAAATTGAGACATCTGCAAGTGTTGGCGTGGGCAGCATCTCTGTGGGCATCAACGTAGGCGTTTCGGTTGGTGCGGGCAAAATTGTCATCAGGTATTGCGGTGTCGTTTGTGGGGTCTGTGAACGGGCTGTTTGAGAACGAAAAACCAGGTAAGCCCCTCCGATCAAAACCAGCGCAAATACAACCGCGCCGACAAGGCTGAGGGGATGGATTCCTGATTTTTTAGGTTTTACGTCCATGATTATATGCTCGTTTGGTCGTGTTTCTTCCAGAATAAATCGAACCGCCTGAAAAGCTCTCCGGATTGTTCAAAATGTGGGTAGTCGCGGGTGTTGCGGCTACGGAAGGCAGACCAGTTCGGCTTTTCATTAACAAGTTGTGGCAGCATATCAAAACTGGTCTCGGGTGTGTTGGCGTAGGCAACCAGGACAGGCTGGTTCAATTTTTCGTAAAAGCGTTCACGCGTGTCTTCCACTGCCAGCTTGCCGCTCATCAGCACGATCGGGGCGAAATGTGCTCCGGGGGTATGGGCGGAAGTGTAAGCCAGGTCAATCAGGTCGCGGGGTGGGGTATAGGCAAAGCGCTTATGGTAAAACTCGGCTATTTTTGGTCGGCTGGCGAAGAGATCGTAAATAGGCAGACTCCAGAGCGGCACTTTGAGGAACGAAAGCAGCAGATCCTTGATTGCTTCGCGGTATTTTGACCAGCGAAGAGAATACGGCTGGGGCATTTCGAAACCAACCGGGTTGATCATCACCAGCGAGCGGACCCATTCCGGGTTTTCTGCCGCTGCCATGGCAGCGTAAGCGCTTGAATTACCCAAAGACAAAACGTGACAGGGTTTACCAATTTGGTTCTTGATGAAATCTGTGATGGCTTCCTGGTACATTGATGGTCGGTATGCCCGGTCGGTTTTTTCTGATCGTCCAAAACCAGGCATGTCGATGGCGTAAACCGGGCGGGCAGTGCGAAAGGCCTCAAAGATTGGCAGAATGTCAAATAAACCAGCGTAGAGGTGAAGACTGTGTACCAGCAGCAGTGGTGTTTTGTTGCCTCCGCCGTTCGAGTAAAAATTTATCGCGCCAGCGCTGTGGGAATTGTAAGTGTGTTGTTCGGCATCGATTATCGGATTCAGTTTGGCATGGTGGTCGATATAACGTTTGCTATAAAGGATCCAGCCAACCTTCGCGAGCAAAAGTGCCGTGACCGCGCCTAAAAAACCCCATCCTCGACTTATTTTCTTTTGGTTCTTCATCGCTTTTCTCCTTAATCCCGCAACGATCTAATTATATATGAAATGAAGAGAACCGTAGTAGGGTTACATGCCTGAGGCAGCAATTTTAAATGTGAAATTAAACCAAAGTTTTTACCCTGGTAAAGTGCAAAAGCTATATAGACATGAGGGTAGGGGGAGGTCCCAATCGTGAGCGCTCAATCACCGCTTAGATAGTCAGACCTCCCCGACTCAAGAACTACGGACAGGCATTAAAAACCGAAAATCAACCGTGATTCCAATGGGGTGGGTTTAGCTGATTAAGAAATCATCTTCACTCGCGTTCTGAACCCGCCCCTGCCGTTTCGGAGTTCGATTACCCCTGCATTCTGTATTTTAGATCTGAACACATTCACATTGAGAATTGCTGACATGCCTAAGGCAACTTGAAGGCGCTGATGGTAAAATCGTCTCAATGAAGAGATACAGAAGTTTCAGCAGGAAGAAAAAGAAGAATTCCCCGCGTGGAATACTATTAGGCATCGGTCTCGTTTTTATCTTGGCGAGCCTTGTGCTGGGCATAAAAGCTTGGGCAGATTTCAGGGCGATACCTGAGCGTGTTCCTAACTACACCACGCTGAACGGCATGCCACTTGGAGGTTTGAGCCCCAAAGAAGCTGCCAAACGAATCGCGGAGGCTTACGCACTCCCTGTTGAACTCCGCTATAACCAGGCACGCATGCAGTTTTCCCCGGTTGAATTAGGGTTCGCGATTGATGTCGAGGCAACCCTCGCTCAGCTTGAAGGTTCGCAGCAGAGCAGAGGTTTTTGGGATTCCTTCTGGGGCAAACCTTTGCCCGAAATCGCACGGGCGCTTGAACCTGTATATAGACTCGATGAAAATCAGCTTGCCAACTTCCTTGACCAGGTTTTCAGCCTGCGATACGATCAGCCACCCACTGTTGCGACTCCGATTCTTTACAGCACCAATTTCACTCCCGGTAAGCCCGGCTACCAACTTGCCTCGCTCACTCAAACCATTGAACAAGTTGAGCGCGCACTGCTCTCCCCCACCGAACGGGTGGTCGAGTTGAGCATTAACCAGCAAGCTGCCCTCCCGCTGAATTGGCGCAACCTTGAAATCATGCTCAGGCAGATATTCCTGCTGGATAGATTCGATGGGCTGGCAGAAGTTTACCTGCAGGACTTACGAAGCGGTGAGCTGATGCACTTTGCCATTTTGGATCACCAGGATGTGCCCGTAGATGTGGCTTATTCAGCCGCCAGTACGATCAAGATCCCAATCATGGTATCGACGATGAGACGCCTTTCTGAGCCGCTGCCCAACCAAGCGGTCAACTGGATGAGCCAAATGATCGCTGAATCGCTTAACCCCCCGGCTGATGGGTTGATGAAGGCTTATATGGATAACAATCGCGGTCCGTTGATGGTCACAGAAGACCTGCGCGAGCTGGGTTATGAAAACACCTTCATGGCTGGTTATTTTGAACCAGGCTCGCCCTTGTTGGAAAGCATCAGCACGCCGGCAAACTCGCGTACAGACATCAACCTTGATCCTGATCTATACAACCAAACCGTTCCGAGCGAAGCCGGAGATCTGTTGGCAAGGATTTACCACTGCTCCACCGGCGAACAGGCATTGTTTGGCGGGCAGGTCACCGCAAACGAATGCGCGCTGATGATCGAGTATTTGAAGGGCAACAAAATCCTGGCGCTGCTGGAAGCCGGGCTTCCACCAGAGGCTACCATCGGGCACAAGCATGGATGGACAGTCGATTTGGACGGGTTGATTCACACGATGAGTGACAGCGCGCTGGTTTTCACTCCGGGTGGAGACTATGTTTTGGTGGTTTTTGCCTACACCCCTGAGCAATTCTTGTACGATGTGGCTAACCCACTCTTTGCCCGGCTCTCCCAATCCATTTATAATGCTTATAATCCTGACAATCAGGCTGTTTGGTACGAAAATTGAAACCACAGCTTTAGCGCGAGAAGCACATGCAACTGATTATGACCCACGAGCAAGCCGACCTCGACGCCCTGGCATCCATGCTGGGGGCGCGATTGCTCGTGCCAGGAGCTTACGCGCTGCTTCCCCGGCAGATCAATCGCAATGGCAGTGATTTTTTAAAGAAGTATGGTCAGGAATTGGGCTTTTCCACGCTCAAAGACCTGCCAAACCAGCCGATCGAGCATGTTTACCTGGTGGACACGCAATCGCTGGTAACCCTGCGAGGGCTGACCGAAGAAACAAAAGTCACGGTAATCGACCACCACCCCCGCAAAAAGCAATCTCACCCCGATTGGGAAATGTTTTTACAGACCACTGGTGCCTGTTCGACCCTGCTGGTCGAAAAAATACAGGATGGTGAGATCAGGCTCAGCATTCTGGAAGCCACCATGCTATTGCTGGGAATTTATGAGGACACCGGGTCATTGGGCTATAGCAATACCACAGCCAGGGATGCCCGCGCTGTCGCGTTTTTGCTTGAGCAGGGCGCCGACCTCAATCTGGTTTCTCGCTATCTCAACCCACCGCTGACCAATATTCAAATGCAGTTATACGACCGTTTATTGACCAACCTGACCAGCCACAGCATCGAAGGGTTCGAGATTCAGGTTGCCAGCGCGGATGCCTTTGATTTGAACGACGAAATTTCATCGGTCGCACACAAGCTGCGCGATTTCCTTGACCCGGCAGGGCTCATTTTGGTGGTGTCGACCAAGCAGGGTGTGCGCCTGGTCGCGCGCTCGACCATTGACAACCTGGATGTCGGGCAGTTGGCGCGCCATTTCAAAGGCGGCGGACACAAAAGGGCATCTTCTGCCCTGATCCGCCCAGCTGACAGACCAACCCCCGAAAACACCCGCCTGCTCGTGCAGGAAACTGTTGACGAGGTGCTGCGATTTCTACCGGTGGTGGTGACCCCCGAATCAAAGGTTCACCAGATTATGTCGCTGGACCCGCTGGTGCTCGACCCGGGCATGCCGGTGCGTGAAGCCGCTCGTCTGATGAATCGTTATGGTTATGAAGGCTACCCGGTGGTCAGAGACGGCAGGGTGATCGGGTTGCTCACTCGTCGCAACGTCGACCGCGCATTGCAGCACAACCTCGAGAAGTGCGTTGAGGACTTGATGGAAGCCGGAGAGATCAGGGTTTTCCCGCAGGACTCTCTGACGCGGCTGAAACAGATTATGGGCAACAGCGGATGGGGGCAAGTGCCCGTGGTTGACCCAGATAGCGGTGCAGTGATTGGGATCGTGACGCGCACAGATCTGATTGGCACGCTTACCACCAACGGTAAAACGCTCTCACAGCATGAGATGGTGGCAGCCCTGGATGAAGCGCTGACACCCGCACGCAAGACGCTTTTGCTGGCTGTCGCCGAGCACGCCAGGCTGCAAAATTTGCCTGCCTATGTGGTTGGTGGCTTTGTGCGTGACCTGTTGTTGGAACGCCCCAGTCAGGACTTTGACATCGTGCTTGAAGGTGACGCGATTGGGTTTGCCGATCACCTGGTTGACATCTATGGCGGTCGTGTCGTGGCACACCGGCGTTTTGGCACAGCCAAGTGGATTCTCACAGAAGATCGTGAGAACATTTTGGCGAAGTTAGGCATCGAAGAGCCCGATTCCGGGGCACTGCCAGAGCATCTTGACCTGATCAGTGCGCGCACCGAGTTCTATGACCGACCGGCAGCACTGCCTGTTGTTGAGCGCAGCAGCATTAAGATGGATCTGCACCGCCGCGATTTCACCATCAACACCCTGGCGCTGCGGCTGGATGGCGAGAATTATGGGCAGCTATTTGACTTTTGGGGCGGTTATGACGACCTGATGCAAAAACAAATCAGGGTCTTGCACGCACTTTCTTTTGTTGACGACGCCACCAGGATGCTGAGGGCAGTGCGTTTTGCCGAGCGTTTTGATTTCGAAATCGAAGAGCGCACGCTGAGCCTGCTCCAAGCCAGTTTGCCGCTCATTGACCAACTCTCAGGAGCGCGAATTCAACACGAACTGGACCTGATCTTTCTGGAAGCGAAAGCACCCCAAATCATGCAAACCCTGCAAAATTTGGGCATCCTCACTGCGATCCACCCGGAGTTAAGTTGGTCTGCCTTACAACAAACCCGCGTTCAGCAGGCGGCTGCCTGCGCAAATGATATCATCTTAAGTTTGAAAGACTTGCAAACCGTCATATGGTTACTGTGGCTGGAGGTCTACTCCGATGGAACCATCTCAGAACTGGGCAGCCGCTTACGATTGACTGCGGACCTGGTCGGAAAAATCCGGCAAACCGCCCATCTGCGGGAGCAACTACCGGTCATTTTGCAGCTTCGCACCAGCCAGGCAACCCAAACCCTCTCGGTTTTCCCTGAAATGGTGATCAGGACGGTGATGTTCACCAATGAGAAGCCAGAGCAGAAACAGCTTTTGGCTGCCTATCTGGACAACTACAGACGGGTCAAGACCTATACGACCGGCGCGGACTTAAAAGCAAGAGGACTGCCACCTTCACCACGTTATGACATCATTTTGAACGAATTACTCAGTGCCTCGCTTGATGGTGAGGTAAACAGCTATGAAGAAGAACTTGCCCTGTTAGAGCGTTTGCTGAAATCAGAATGACCACACAAGCCCTCCCTTCCACAATCTACACGATGGATGACAACCAGGTTGTGCGCATCCGCCAGGCACAGGAAGAAGACCTGCGCGGGATGGAGTGGGACGGTGAATACGCGCACTTTCGGCACCTCTACCGCCAACATTTTCAAAACAGCCTTAGCGGTAGTACCCTGATTTGGGTGGTCGAGAACGAGGTAGGCAAAATCGTTGGGCAGGTTTTTTTAATGCTGCTTTCCAGTCAGTCGGAGCTTGCCGATGGCATTCACCGCGCTTACTTGTTTTCCTTTCGATTAAAACCCGTGTACCGCAACCAGGGTCTCGGTGGATTTATGCTTGAATTCCTTGAAAATTACCTGGTCGGGCGGGGATTTGATACCCTGCGAATCAATGTGGCTCGCGAAAATAGCCGGGCGCGGCACATGTATGAGCGGCATGGCTATCAGGTGGTCGGCACGGAGGAAGGTCGCTGGCGCTACCGCGATCAGAATAATCAATGGCAGGCTGTGCACGAGCCTGCCTGGCGTCTGATGAAAAGAATCGGATAACCCCCTCTTTCAGAAGTATTAGTCCTTTTCCTCTTCGAGCTCACTCGATTCTGGAAGCGATTCAAAAGCGGTTGGTTCTGTTTCTTCCGACACTCCCTCTGCCTTCCTAGCAGCGAGGGTTTCCTTTACATATTGGCTTAGCTCTTCATAATCTTCATCTCTTAGTTGGCGCGGAATGCCGAAAATGCGGGTGCCCTGCCGTGAAGAAAGGTAAAGCCCTTCTTTGGTCTCTTCTGAAGAGAGGATTGAGCTCATTGCCACACGGGTTTCAGGGTAATTAGGCTGGTTTTGGATGAAGACATCATCTTCCAGCGTAAGAATGTAATTCTCCCACAAATCTTTGCGCATGCGGATGGATCGCCACCCGATGAAAACCAGCAAAACCGGGATGGATATGATCGCCAGCCAGGCGGGATCATTGGTACCGGTGACGTGTTGGAGCACGAAGATCACGATCAGGGCGATGATGCCGGTAATTGTATAAAGCAGGATTATGTTGCGGGTTTGCTTGCCGAATTTTTTAGGGTCTAGAAAATAGTTTTTGGTCATAGATCCTCCGGGGCAATTATACGTTGATAATTGTCATCCTGTGAAGGTCTTAACAGAATCGGGCGTCTGGGATCCACGCCTACAAATGGCAATTCTCTGGGTCAAAAACCTTGCCAAAATCCGGTAGTTCTCTGATATAATAGGCGCTCACGCGGAGAGGTCGCATAGTTGGCCTAGTGCGCTCGCTTGGAAAGCGAGTATACCGCGAGGTATCGCGGGTTCGAATCCCGCCCTCTCCGCCTCGACCACCCATCCGGGTGGTTTTTGTTTCCTCCTCAGCTTGCTTTTGCCATGGGCGATTTTGGTTTACCTGGTAAAACAGCAAGCTCTGCCATTCCATATTCCATCGCAGGCACGTTATTGACTAAAAATCACCTGCTGCTTCAGAAAGCGGTCGAAGGTTTCATAAAAATCGACAACCGTGCTCTTTTTCCGAAAACCATGCCCCTCACCTTCGAACACTTTATAAAGATGCGGCACCTTATTTGCACTGAGGATCGCGGCGATCGCTTCGGATTGTTCGGGCAAGACCGTCTTATCTTCACTGCCGTGGAAAATCGCGACAGCATCCCGAATTTTATCGGCATGGAAAACCGGTGACCAGGCTTGGTATTTCTCTGCCGCTTCGGGCAACCTGCCAACCAGCGAGGCGTTGTAGTGCGCCTCAAATTTATGCGTGTCCATATCCATCAAAAAGAGGTTGGCGACAGGATAAGAGATTAAGCCAGCTTTGAAGAAACCGGGGTGGTGCGCCAGTGCGTTCAACGCGGTGTAGCCGCCGGCGCTGCTGCCTTTGACCACCAACTTGTTAGCATCTGCCAGACCAGCAACCACCAGCGCTTGGGTGCCTTCAATTACGTCCTGCAGGTCAATTTTGCCCCAGTTGCCCTTCAGAGCGTCGCGGTAACTGCGACCAAAGCCGGTACTGCCGCGGTAGTTGACCGTGAAGTAGGCGTAGCCCCGGCTGGTGAAAAAGGTTGCTTCCAGATTGTAGCCATCGAATACCTGTGAGGTGGGACCGCTATGTACGTACACAATCGTCGGGGGAGCACCTTCACCTTCATAGCGAGGATTTGATGGCGGATAATAGAGCCCGAAAATCTCGACCCCGTCTGAAGATGTCCAGCTAAACGATTGCGGCACTGAGAAATCCGCCTCATGGAGCACATCAGATCTGCTTCGCGCGATGGTCTGCACCAGCCCATTTTTGAGCAAGGCGATACGAGGGGCGCGGCTGACCGATTGGGAGATGAATGCCAGTGTGCCGTCGGGAGCGATGGTGGGCTGTTCAATTTGAGTGAATTGTAAGGAACTGGATTGCTTATTCCATTCACCTTGATCACCATTTAAACACGCTTTCTGTAATGTCACTCTGCCATGGTGATTGAGCAGATAGACAATCGCCTCTCCATCCGCAGTCCAATTCAGCGTCCTTATGCCCTGCACCCAAGCGGGAGGGAGCATGTTTTGGTTCTCGATCAGTACCTGGCGGCTGTCGGTTTCCAGGTCGAGCACGACCAGGTCGTCAAAATCGGCACTGTTTTGCAGCCAGGTCAGTTTGCTGCCATCGGGAGAAAAAGCTGGTTGAAAGGTGGCAATTTGGTCGCTTCCCGCAAGTTGCCGAACTTCTGTCATCCTGAGTCTTTTTTGCGAAGGATCTAACTCTTCGCTCAGCATTCCCAGCATCAGGCGCGAGCCATCCCAGGGCATGTTCGGATGATCCCACTCCACCCAGGCGATTAGCGAGCCATCCAGGCTCAAGGTGGGCTGCATGTAAAAATCGGCTCCCTGCCGCAAAATGGTGGGCCAGGTTGAACCATCAGCTGGAACGCTTGCCAACACGTCGCGCCCTTCGTAGGTGTGTACGAAAACGATGAAGCTTCCGTCCTGGCTCAAAACAGGTGACGCGCAGCCGCCAAAACCGGGGGTCAGTGCCTTGGGCAGCTCTGAATCGTAGGGCTTTGAGTAAAGCCTGCCATTGCGGTCGCAGAAGATAACACGGTCGTTGCCGGCAAAAAAGTCTCCGCCGCCGTAACCAACCGCACCAGAGGGGTTGAACTCGCCGCTCAGCTCCCAGGCGGCACTTCCCTCGCGCCAGGCGAAAAGGCTGGTTTTGCCGTCTTGTGACTGCGACCAGACCAGGGTTTTGCCATCAGGTGAGAATTGGACATCGTTCAGGCGGATGCCCCCAGCGATCATAGCCGGGGAGACCGGGCTGTGCCACAACCCGTAAGGCAGTTTTTGTTTGCTCATGCGTCACCTCGTTGGTAGGTTTTGATCATTATACCTGTGCTATGCCGCTCTCTGCTTAAACAAAAAATGAGCGCGGGGAGGATCGAACTCCCAACAAACGGCTTAAAAGGCCGCTGCTCTACCATTGAGCTACGCGCCCGTAAAGGGACTGATATTTTAGCACGCACTTCCCCCCTCGTCAAATGATTTTTAGTCAGAAAACAGGGAACAGGGGGTCGAATTCACGCAACAGGATAAGATCGATTGGCATGCCAACCTGCCCTACACAACTGAGCAATTCTCGATGTGAGAAATTTTAGATTATTACAACGGTAGGGATGGGTTCAGAACGTAAGCATAGGTAAATTTTTAAATCAGCCAAACCCACCCCGTTGGAATCAAGGTTAGTGTTCGGTGTTCAATACCTGTCCACAATTCTTGAGCTGGGGAGGTCTGACCAGGTAAGCGATCATAGAGCGCTCACGATTGGGACCTCCCCGTACGCTTATGTATCGAAATTAAGGTAAAAACCATGGCTTACATTCACAATGAGAATTGCGCCTACACAACCTTTTGGCTTGCCGTTTTACCTTCGACAAGGTATCCTTAATTGATTATCTAATTCGAGTTTTTACAAACGGAGCGTCTTATGGATCTAGCCATTCTCTCTGCCAAGAATAATACCCGCCGGGATAGCTGGCTTGACAAACCGGTTTTCGCCTGGTGGCAAGCGCTGACAGTTGAAAAGCTGCTGATCATTACCATTTTGCTGTTGACGGTTTTTACGCGGTTTTACGACCTGGACGCGCGCACGATGTCGCACGACGAGATTAACCACGTGGTTCCAGCCTATAACTTTAGCGGCTATGTCTACGATCCGGTCACGCACGGTCCTTTCCAGTTCCACGCCCTGGCATTTTCCTACTTTATGTTTGGTGATTCCGATTTCTCCGCCCGCATTCCTGCGGCGCTTTTTGGCATCGCCATTGTCGCCTTCACAATTTTCGCCTGGAGGCGCTACCTCGGGCGGGTTGGCGCGTTGATTGCCAGCGCGCTCTTCATGATCTCGCCATACATTTTGTTCTACAGCCGTTACACCCGAAACGAGGTCTTTATCGTCTTCTGGGGGCTGGTGATGTTGTGGTTGATGCTGCGTTACCTTGAGGATGGCAGGCATAAATGGCTCTATTGGCTGGTTTTTATCACCGCCATGCATTACGCCGACAAGGCAACATCGTTTATCTTTTCGGCGGAAGCCCTGATCTTCCTGGCACTTTTGTTTATAGGCGAGATTTTGCGCAAGCAATGGTCCAACGCGCGTTCAAAAGGGCTCTTCAAAGTCGCCGTGGTTGTCACCCTGGCAATGCTGATGATCACCATGGGGTTCTACCTGCTCGATTCGAATGGCGCTGAGACAGCAATAGCGGCAGACCCCACCATCGTCGAAGCACCAGCTGCTATCACAAATATTCCCCTGCTAATCAGTGCTGGCATCACCGTTGTAGCCATCGCTTTCGCATTGGTGATGCTTTTCAAAGGGTATGGTTGGAAGAAACTGAGCCACCTGCGCAGTTTTGACCTGATCTGGCTGCAATTAATCCTGATTTTGCCGCTGCTGACTGCCATCCCGCTGCGTTTGCTCGGGTTTGACCCAACCGATTATTCCCAAGCCGGAATCATTCGATCGGGGATCGTTTTTGCGGCGTTGGTCTTAATTTCTGTCTTTTTGGGGATGCTCTGGAACCGCAAGGTGTTTCTGCGCAGCATGGCAATTTTCTGGGGAATTTTTATTGTTTTCTATACCACCATGTTCTCGCACGGCGAGGGGTTTTTCAAAGGAATCGTCGGCGCGCTGGGTTACTGGATGGATCAGCAAGCGGTCGAGCGCGGCACCCAGCCTTTGTATTATTATGCCTTTGTGCAAGTACCGTTCTATGAATTTTTACCGGCTTTTGGCGTGCTGGTGGCTTTCATTATCGGTCTGAAAAACCGCTTGTTTTTTGGCTCAACAGCCGACGGGTTCATTCCGCTTCCAGCCGAAGAGACAACACAGGAAAATGTTGAAATTCTCGAGCCTGTTGGGTATCTCGAAGAGCCGCTGGAAAAGGAACTGCAGCAAGAGACCGCCGAATTGGACTTGCTGGACCTTGAAGCGTCAACAGCAATAGAAGCGCCGCCCTGGTATCTGCGGATTTTCCCCGTGGTAGATGAAGTGGGAGAACCAGCAGGGGAACTGCCGACCCTGCTGCTGTTGCTGTACTGGTCTTTGGTGAGTTTGCTGGCATTTACAGTGGCTGGCGAGCGCATGCCCTGGCTTACCACGCACATCACCATGCCGATGATCCTGACCAGCGGCTGGGCTTTCGGTTACCTTGTTGAGAAAACTGACTGGAAAGCGATCTGGCAGCGAAAAGGCTGGCTTGTGGTGATATTGGCAGGGGTTTTCCTGCTGGCTGCCGGCAGCCTTTTGGGTTCAATTTTCGGCAACAACCCACCCTTCCAGGGAAAAGAGCTTGCCCAACTGGAAGGAACCAGCGATTTTCTGCTTGCCCTGGTGGGAACGATTGCTACAGGTATTGGCTTGGTCTATTTGTTGAAGGGCTGGAACCGGCGCACATTCATGCGCCTCGGTCTGTTGGTTTTTGCTGCCCTCCTTGGTTTGCAAACCGCACGGACCGCTTGGCGGGCTGCCTTCATCGATTATGACAACGCCCGCGAATTGCTTGTCTACGCGCACTCAACTGAGGATATGAAAAACACGGTTGAGCAGATCGAGACGATCTCAAAAAGGCTCTATGGCGATAAGTCGATCCCGATCGCTTACGATAACGACGCTCGCTACCCCTATTGGTGGTACATGCGCGACTACCCCAACAAATATGACTTTGGCACCGAAGTGACCAAATCACTTCAGGATTACCCAATTATCGTGGTGGGCACATCGAACTTCTCGCGGATCGAACCGGTTGTCCGTGACGACTATTACCAGTACGACTACAAGCGTATGTGGTGGCCCAACGAAGACCTCTATCGTAACTGGAGTTTGAGCAGAATAATGGATGATTTAAGCTCACCTGCCAAGCGGTCGGCGTTGTGGCAGCTTTGGTTCAACCGTGATTATAGCGAATATGCGCTTGCTTTTAATAACCCATCACTAACACTGGCAACCTGGTCGCCAGCAGATAACGCCCGCATGTTCATCAAGAAAGATGTCGCAGCCCGTATCTGGGAGTTTGGTATCAGCCCCGAGCCAGAGACGCCGAGAGTAGACCCCTATGAGGGCGGTGAGATCTTACTGGAACCCGAGATGGTCATCAGCGTTGCTGGCGATGCATTGTTGAATGCTCCACGCGACATTGCCACAGCGCCAGACGGCAGCCTCTATGTTGCTGATTCGCGCAATCACCGCATCGTGCACCTTAACGCGCAAGGCATGTACCTGAACAGTTGGGGTGGTTTTGGTGACGTTTTGGCAGGCGAAGTGCCGGGCGGGTTATTTAACGAGCCCTGGGGTTTGGCAGTGGGACCAGATGGGCTGGTTTATGTTGCAGACACGTGGAACCACCGCATCCAGGTATTTTCACCTGACGGCACGTTCTTGCGAATGTGGAATGCTTTCGATATTGTTGGCACAATTGACGGCTTTTGGGGACCGCGCGGGATTGCGATCGACCAAGCTAACCGCGTGTTTGTAACCGACACCGGCAAACAACGCGTGGTAGTTTTTGACAGCATGGGCAATTACCTGACCCAATTTGGTGGCATTGGGCTGGAAGCCGGCAAGCTCGACGAGCCGGTTGGCATCGCCGTGGCTGATGACGGGCGAGTCTATATTGCCGATACCTGGAACTACCGCGTGCAGGTGTTTGAAGCCGATCCCACCGGGCTGGTGTTTTTGCCAGTGAACGAATGGGCGGTGGATGCCTGGAGCAGTGACACGCTGGACAACAAGCCCTTCCTGGCGCTGGATGACGCGGGGCGGGTATTTGTCACCGACCCGGACCGAGGGAGAGTGATCGTATTTGACTCGGAAGGCAATTTTGAGTTTATCTGGGGCGGATTTGACAACAGCTATATGATGAATGTGATCAGTGGTGTCACAATCGGGCAGGATGGCTCGGTTTGGGTGTCGGATGCCTTGAGTAACACATTGTTGAAATTCTTGGTTCCGTAAAGGAGCCTAAATCACGCTTGCGATTTACCTGTGTAGATATCTCTCCATGGTCAAAAAAGTGTAATCGCAAGTCTCGGAAGCAGAAGAATTGTGCAATGGTCTCGCGATGCACTCCAATAGCTATACGCTGCAAATGAGGTTGCCGTCAGAGTGAGCCCGCGGTTATCTTTGACTTGCCAGTTTCTGGCGGGCCCATTACGACGTGCATTCGAATTTTCAAGAACCCAAATCCCTACGAAATTGCTATTTAAGCAAGGGAAGCAGGTTTTTGGTTTGGTGGTAAAGGCTGCGATAGACGCGGTAAAGCCTTTGGTAGCGCTCTGAATCAGTGTGGCTGGGGGTCAGGTGCAGGGCATCCTGATCCCAGATTTTCGCCTGTGAGGCATCTTTGTACAGTCCAATCCCGATTCCAGCCAGGATCGCGTCACCATAAGCCGCCCCAGAAACACCCTGCGGGACGCGGACTTCCACTTCGGCGATATCAGAGATGATCTGCATCCAGCCCAGATTCTTTGAGCCACCGCCTACAGCATTGATCAGGTTGACCTGGATGCCTTCCTGGGCAAGCTTTTCGAGATTATGGCGGATTCCATAGCCAACCGATTCGAGCAGTGCGCGATAAAGATCCGCCTGGGTGTGCCGCAGTGTCAGCCCAAAAAAGGCTCCTTTCGCGATTGGGTCGTTCACAGGGGTGCGTTCGCCTTCAAAATACGGCAGGGCAACCAAGTTATTGGCACCGGGGTTCGACATGTTTAAGAACTCAGTCATCTGCGCGTAAGGGTTTTCATCCGGCATGTCTGGAGAAGGCTTGAAAATGTTCTCCAGAAACCATTTGGTCATGCTTCCAACTGTCGCCATCCCGCCAACCACAGCAAACTGGTTGGGGAAAAGCCAGTTGAGCCCCCAGAAAGTCTTCGAGCGAGTGTAGTTGTCAGTCAGGGCGATGATGGAGTTGCTGCTGGCAAACATACCCATGGTTTCACCAACCTGCGAGTTACCGATGCTGACTGCTTCGGCTGCCGCGTCGATCGTTCCGGCAATCACAGGTGTTCCCTGGGTTAAACCGGTGATCTGGGCAGCGTTCGGGGTAACCCCGCCAATAATCTCTGTCGTCCAGTATTTTTGGGGTAGTTTATCGATCGGGTTGATTCCTGCAGTAGTCTCATCGATCCACTGATGATTTTCCACTTCGATAATCGGTGAGTAAGTTGAGGCGGAATAGTTGTCGATTGACGCTTTGCCAGTCAGCCGGGCGACGATAAAGTTTTGGCTGGTCAGGAACCAGCGGGCATTGTCATAGACATCTGGCTCGTTATTGGCAAGCCACAAAATTTTCGGCGCAAGCGAGGATGAGTCCAGGCTGCTGCCTGAACGCCTGAAGACTTCTTCTTCACCCAATTCAAACAAGTATTGATCAACTTCGGCAGTTGCCCTGGTGTCAATTCCATACAAAATTGCTGGTCGCAGTGGGTTGAAATCTTCGTCCACCGGCAAAACGCAGGGACCAATACCTGAGACGCCTACGCCCAGGATATCGAGAGGGTTGACTTCTGAATCCTGCAGCAATTCACGGGTAATCTGGACAAATTCGCCCCACCAAATTTCTTCAGCGTCTTGTTCCACCCAGCCCGGATATGGCAGAGAGACACCATGCATAATTGACGCTTGCGCGAAAACGGTTCCAGTATCGGCTTCGATCAAGACCCCTTTGGAAGAGCCTGTGCCAATGTCGACTCCGAGCAGATATTTTGTCATAACAACCTCCTTAATAAAACAGATTGTTGGCAGAACCAGCAATCTGTTTTTTCAGCCATGTATTACCCCTGGATCACTTTCACGAACCTTTCAGTGATCTCTTTCGGGCGGGTTACCGCGCCGCCCACCACCACCCCGGTCGCACCGTATTCAAGGGCTTGCTTAACCTGGTGGGGAAAATGGTAGCGCCCTTCGGCAAAAACAGGGATCGGGAGACGCGAGCTTGTTTCGCGCACGAGCTCGATATCAGGACCTTCCAGTTGGGGGGTGTAATCGGTATAGCCCGAAAGCGTGGTTGAGACCACATCGGCACCTGCTATCATCGCAGCTTCCGCTTCTTCAAAGCTGGAGATATCCGCCATGACAAGGCAATCGGTTTGCTCATGGATTTTGCGAATCAACTCGGGCACATCGTCCTCAGGGTGGACCCTGAAAGTAGCATCAATGGCGATAACATCAGCACCGGCTTCGGCGATTGCCAGGGCATGCCCGATTGTGGCGGTGATGATTACCGGTGTCCCCGGGAAAACCACTTTATAAAGACCGATCAAAGGCACATCGGGACCAATAGCATCACGAATCGCCCTGACATCAACAGGTGAGTTCGCGCGAATACCTTTCGCGCCGCCGCGAAGGGCTGAGATTGCCATTTTTGCCATGATGTCTGACCCAAACAAGGCTTCTTCAGGAGTTGCCTGGCAGGAGACGATTAGCTGTCCGCTCACCTT
>JAAYZW010000039.1 GCA_012514645.1 Chloroflexota bacterium | reverse complement strand
TCTTCAGAGCGTGTGGCTGTCAGCTATGACAGCGACCGTACGGAATTGACCGACCTGGTCCACAGCGTTCAGAATGCCGGGTACGATGTAGCCACCGGCGAAGCAGTTTTATCGATCCCGGAACTGACCGATCCGACCAATGCCGCGCGCATTGAGAAAGCACTGGATAACAAGCCAGGCATCATCTCAAGCCAAGCTAATCCGGTCGCTGAAAAGCTGAACCTTGTCTACGTTCCTACGATCACGAATGTCAACGAAATCATGGAGTTGGTCACAAAAGCTGGCTTCAGCCCGATTTTGACTGACCGCGACCTTGACGACCCGGAGTCGAAAGCACGTCAAAGGGCGATCGAGGAACAAAAACGACTGCTAATCATCTCGTTGGTGCTGACGATTCCGGTTTTCATCCTGCAGATGGGCAGCGAGTTTGGTCTGCTGCCGGCTTCCATCAGCCAGGCACCCTGGCTCAACTGGGTGTTATTCGCCCTGGCGACACCGGTCCAGTTTTACGTTGGACGTTCCTATTATGTTAACGCTTGGAAAGCACTAAAGAACGGCTCTGCCAATATGGATGTTCTGGTCGCGCTGGGCACGTCGGTTGCCTACTTTTTCTCAGTCTTTGTGATGCTCGGGATATTGCCCGGGATGGTCTATTTTGAGACCGCAGCGATGATTATCACGTTGGTCAGGCTCGGAAAATACATGGAAACCAGGGCAAAATCTGGCGCAGGCGATTCGATCAAGAAACTGCTCAGCCTGAAACCTTCCAAAGCGCGCATTCTGCGCGATGGGCAGGAAGTTGAAATCGACTCGGGCGACCTGGTCCCCGGCGATCTGATCGTCGTCCGTCCCGGTGAAAAACTACCTACGGATGGTATTGTCGTCGAAGGGCAGTCCAGCATTGACGAGAGTATGCTTACCGGGGAGTCAAAACCGATCGAAAAAAGTGCCGGTGATGAAGTTTATGGAGCGACGCTCAATAAAAACGGACGGCTGGTTTTCAAAGCTACCAAAGTCGGTCGGGATACCTTCCTGAGCCAGATCATCAAGATGGTTGAGGATGCTCAAACCAGCAAGGCGCCCATCCAGCAACTGGCAGATAAAATTTCGGCTGTTTTTGTGCCTATCGTGATAGGCATTGCTGTTTTGACTTTTTTGTTGTGGTATTTCGTGATTCCTCCTGCTGAAAGTCACGCCATGCACGGCACGGTCACTCCGCTGGCAAACGCCATCATCAATACAGTAGCGGTGTTGGTGATTGCCTGCCCATGTGCCATGGGTCTGGCAACCCCTACCGCCGTTATGACCGGCACAGGAAGGGCATCTGAACTTGGCATCCTCTTCAAATCGGGAGAAGCGTTGGAAGCAACTGGCGGAGCGGACACGATCTTGTTTGACAAAACCGGCACACTCACAGTTGGCAGACCGCAGCTTACGGATATCCAGCCGCTCTCAGAGCGGTATTCAGAAGAAGAGCTGCTCAACCTGGCTGCTTCAGCCGAAAGCGGCAGCGAGCATCCGTTGGCAGATGCGATTGTCGCTGAAGCGACTATGCGCAATCTATCCCTGCACACGCTGAGCACTTTCAGGAATTATCCTGGTAAAGGTATTCGTGCGACGATCGATGGAAAAACAGTTCTGGTGGGCAATAGCCGCTTCATCAACGCGCAAACCATCATGATTCCGGACGAAACCATCCAGAAAATGAGAGCGCTGGAAGCAGAAGCGAAGACGGTTGTATTGATCGTTGTCGAAGGTGAGATTGAAGGCATGTTCGGGATCACCGATGCCCTCAAAGCAACTTCCGCCCAGGCTGTAGCTGAACTGCAAAAAGCGGGGTTGACCACCGGCATGCTCACTGGTGATAACCGTTTGACAGCCGAAGCAATCGCGCGGCAGGCTGGAATCAGCGAGGTTTACGCAGACCTCTTGCCCGGGGATAAAACCGGCATTATCAAGCAGGAACAAGAGAAGGGGCGCAAGGTCGCCATGGTTGGCGACGGTATCAACGACGCGCCTGCCCTGACACAGGCTGACAGCGGCATTGCCATCGGTACGGGCACGGATGTGGCGATCGCCTCAGCTTCGGTGGTGGTAATTAGCGGGGACCCGCTTTCGATTTCGCAATCGATCCGCCTCTCCAAGAGAACCCTGCGGACAATCAGGCAAAACCTGTTTTGGGCGTTTATTTACAACGTGATCCTGATCCCGTTGGCTGCGGCAGGCTATTTGCATCCAATGCTCGCAGCAGGAGCGATGTCTCTGAGCAGTATTTTTGTCGTCACGAATAGTTTGCGGTTGAAGAGTTTCGAGAAGAATAGCAAGTAGGGAACTGTCCCCGCCTGTTCCGCTTGCGTGAACTTGTAGAGAACTGGTCCTGCCTGTTCCGTTTTGTTTGCATCGGAATGCCGTAAATGTTGAGACAGGATCTCAACACTACTTACTGAAGAATGGCGGATTGAGGGCACAAAACATACGAATAACACAAAACCCATGGTGCCCTCAATCTCGCCCTACAATACGTGTCTGTCTTTGCGAGGGAGCGCAGAGACGCTCCTGCCGGTTTCTATTGCGTGATCATACATGCGGCGCAATGGTTTGGCAAAAACTATCCTGGAATCGCTCTTCTCGCCAATGCATCCACCCGTTCATTCATCGGCTCGCCGGCATGACCTTTCACCCAGACCCATTCAACCTGGTGTTTCGACAACTCGACATCCATTTCTTTCCACAAATCGATGTTTTGCAGTTTTCCATGCTTGCGTTTCCAGTCACGCTTCTTCCAATCGTTCAGCCACGATGTCGCGCCATTGAGTAAATAGGAAGAATCGGTATGAAGTCGTACTCGCGAAGGTTTCGTCAGCGTCCGCAGCGCTTCGAGTGCAGCGGTGACTTCCATGCGGTTGTTGGTGGTCTCTTTTGCCTGACCAATAATCACCTTCTCATGCCGACCGTAGCGCAAAATCGCTGCCCAACCACCTGGACCGGGGTTGCCACTGCAGGCGCCATCGGTATAAACCTCAACAAAAGGTAAATCGCTCATGGTTGTTGTTCCAGGTTGATGCGGGTCGTTTCATCAAACACATCGATGATGCTGATAAAGTATTCAGCGTCGAGGTTATAAATCCTCGCGTAGGCATCCTGGAAAACCAACCTTTTGGACGCCCATTCTGCAGTATTTGGGACCACCATAATGGTCGGGGTGCTTTCGAGCGCTGCAGCCCAGAAGGGTTGTGCGCTGGCATAGCCCGGAGCAATGGTGGCGGGGTCGCCGGTCGAGGGCCACAAACCGTGCATCTGAACCAGGCGGGCTTGCTGGGCAGGCTCCAGCAGCCAGATTCCAAAAATCCAGGCTGCCAGCTCAGCATTTGGGTTCGAGCGCTGCACTGCAAAAGAGAGCGGCTCGACCACCACCAGGGACTTTCCGCTGCTGCCGTTGCCCGGGTAAGCAATCGTGGTCCAGCCGTCCTGAAAATTGCCAGAAGACTGGTAGGCTGCCTGGTATTTCAGGCTTTCGAGCGTTCCCTCCACAGCAATAGCATAACGATCTGAAAAATAGCGATATGGCAATGGTTCCATCCCAATCCAGGATTGGCTGGCATCAAAAGTCTCTCTCAAGAAGTAGAACGAAGCTAAAAGCGGTTCAGGCTGGGGAGCGAAATCTGGGTCTTGCATTTGCGTTAGGAAGGAGCCGTACCAGCTCACAGCAGATTGGGGCGCCTGCGACAACCACAATCCACCGGTGCCGTTGTTGTAGTCATTGTCGTCTGCCAGGTTGGCTTCCATCGCTGCCTGGGCGACATCACGCAAATCTTCCCGATCGGCTGGAAGGCTATCGAAACCCAATTCCTGCGCCCAAGTGCTGTTATAGAGCAAAATTCCGGCATTATAAGCCAGCGGGATCGTGTAGCTGACCAAATCCTCAAATTGTGGAGAAATCGCAGCAAAAGGGGATTGTGGGTCAAAGTAGCCGTTTACTCCAAACCTTGCATCGCGGGCAAAATCTTCAACCGCTAAAAATTGAGTACCCGGTTGGGCTGCCAACAGATCATGCCCCATGCCGATCACCAAATTATCGTGCACCTTGCCGTCAAGCAAATCATACTTTAGCCCTTCGGTTCCACCTGACGCCACACCACTTACGTGGATTCCCCACAAGTTGTTCAGGTTAAAATCGCGGAGCAATTGGTCGAATTCTGCCGTGTTTTCCACAAATGGATGCCGAACTGTGATGCCAAGACCTCTCAGCTGGCTGTTCGTTATCGAAATGGTTGGAATGGGTGTAGCCGATGGTTCCACCACCTCGGTTGGTTCCACCGTTGCTGTAGGTCTTGCCGTTGGTCTGACGTATTCTGTTGGGGTTGGCTGAGCGGTCATTGGGATAAGCGAGGTGCAGGCAGTCAAAAGGACCTGGCTGATGAGCAGCGCAGCCACGAAAAGGTAGTATTGTTTTTTTCTCAAATATTCCTCTCAGAGCGGGAATGGATGGGAGTCGAACCCACCTCGGCTCTTACGACCCGACACTGATTTTGAAGACCAGGAAGCCCACCGGGACCTAACCATTCCCGCATGAAGGATAATTCAGACCTCGTTTTTTTTCAACCTCAATGTACGTATTCAACAATCCAAATTGTCAGATTTCTGGAATTTTCGTCCACCTTGTGATAAATTAGTTGATAGATTAACTAATTTAACCTCTGAGGTTCGAAAAAAATGAGTAATCACCATAACATTACCCCTGATTGGGTCAAGAACGCGGTTTTCTACCAGATTTTCCCCGACCGCTTCGCCTGGAGCAATCAAGTCGTCAAGCCAGGCAAGTTTGAGAAGTGGGATAGCCCGCCCACTCCCAACGGTTTCAAAGGCGGAGACCTTCTCGGTGTCTACGAAAAGCTGGATTACCTGGAAGACCTCGGTATCACAGCGATTTACTTCAACCCGATCTTCAAGTCAGCTTCCAATCACCGCTACCACACTTACGATTATTACCAGGTTGACCCACTTTTGGGACGCGACAAGGCTTTTTTTACCTTGCTCGAAGAAGCTCACAGACGCAATATCCGCATCGTTCTGGACGGCGTCTTTAACCATGCCAGCCGTGGATTCTTCCCCTTTAACCATGTTATGGAACTGGGCGAAGATTCGCCCTACTATGACTGGTTTAATATCCGCTGTTTGCCGTTAAACGCCTACAACAGCAAGGCAAATTATGATTGTTGGTGGAATCTGCCAGCCCTGCCTAAACTGAATGTCAAAAATCCACAGGTGCGCGAGTACATTATGGAAATCGCCAAATATTGGATCGACAAAGGTATTGATGGCTGGCGGCTGGATGTGCCTTTCGAAATCGATGATGACGATTTCTGGGAAGAGTTCCGCGACGTCGTTAAAAGTGCCAACCCCGAGGCTTATTTAGTCGGTGAAATTCCCACTGAAGCGCAGCGCTGGCTGAACTCTGGCAAGATTTTTGATGCGGTCATGAACTACCAGCTGACTCACAGCATCCTGGCGTATGCTGGTGGCAACACAACTAACAACAATCTTGCTGAAGGGATGATGGGATTGCACTCGCCGGCTCCAGCAGATGCCAGCAAATTTGCCGCCCGCACATCCCATCTATTGGAGATCTATCCGAAGGAATTTTCCTACGCGCAGATGAATCTGCTCGACAGTCACGACATGCCGCGCTTCCTCAGTCTGGTGCGGGAAGATGTGCGCCGCCTGAAACTGGCTTACCTGTTCTTAATGACCTACCCTGGCGCACCAACAATTTATTATGGCGACGAAATTGGCCTGACTGGCGGTCGTGACCCCCTGAACCGTGCTTCGTTCCCCTGGGATAAGAGCAAATGGAATCAGGACCTGCTCGATTTCGTTCGGGAGCTGATCATGATCCGACACTCCATGCCTGTATTGCGCACCGGAAGCTATGAGCCGATTTTTACGCAAGGTTCAGTTCTGGGGTATCTGCGCCGGGATTCTGAGGATACTGTATTGGTAGTAACCAATGCCGATGAAAAAACCCAGATGGTGACCATTGACCTTAATGGTGCCATCCCTGAACAGACCGAGCTGCAAGATCAAATCGGCAAGGGCAAATACACCGTCGAGAACAATTCCGTCAGTCTGACAATTCCTGCGTTAAGTGGGGTGATATTGGCATAAGAACCAATAGTTTTTCACATATACGGGAGACCATGACGGGTTTCCCGTTTTTGTTTCGGACTGGTCTATCATTCATGCCGGCTTCCGACCGGACACACGTTTTTGACCGCAGGTCTCCATCATTCATAAGACGGCATGACCACCGTCCACCACAAAACTATAAAAGCGTAGGAAAATATTGCCCAACAATCCGCAAAAACAATGGGAAAAGCAGCATCGCAATCCAGCCGCTGATCAAACCAATCAACCACCCAACGATCACATCAGAAACATAGTGGAGCGCCAAAGCAACACGTGAATAGCCCACAAAAAGTGCCCAAACGATCACCAGGATAGTAAGCCACGGAATCCCGAGAGTCGCAAACATCACGGCAATCGCCATCGCCCGGGCGGCATGCCCGGATGGAAACGAGTGCGGGTCAGTTACACGATAAACCTGCCCAAACTCCCCCTCGGGTCTCGGTCGTCGAACCAAGAACTTGACTGCCAAAACAATCGCCGCCAGTAAAGCCAGCCCAAACGCCATGAAAATCGCCATTTGTCTTGGCGCACCTTCGCTCGCCGCCCACACAACGACCAACCCAATCAACCAATACCACGAGTCACAGCTGTGGCTCAGCGCTTCCAATACCACGCGTAATGCCCTTTTTCCCTCCGGCACAACCAGTTTCAGAGACAAGGCAGCATCTTTATTCAGAATCTCGTCCATTGATCAGCCTCTTATCTGCTCAGAAAAGGAATTGCGGCAATAGCAGCAAAAGCAATGAAAACCAACAAAAATGCCATCCAGGTTTCCCGGGAGGTTCGCTGGTCAACCATGGACGGATGATTGTCAACTCGCTGAACGTTCCAGCGCGCTCCAGCCAAATAGGCAAAAAACACACCAGCGATCAACCCACCCAAATGCCCCCAATTGTCGATCCTGCTGCCAGCAGATACCCCGATTGCAAGGTTTATCAGCAGAATCATGAGGATATTCATCAGGTTTCCACGACCACGATTTGGGAAGAAATCGCGGTTCTGAAAGATAAACATTGCCTGGGCAGCCAAAAGACCGAACGTTAAAGTCGAAGCACCGAGTGAGGGATACTCCCCGAGCACAAACGACAGAACGTTTCCGCCAAAAGCGCTGACAAGGCACAACAGGAAAAATCGCAGGTGCCCGTTGATGGTTTCATAGGAGCGCCCAAGCATGAATAACGCGTACATATTTGCCAGGAGGTGCATTGGCGAGGCATGCAGAAGAGCAGGCGTAAACAAACGCCAAAACTGACCTCCCATGATAAACGGGTTTATTTTGCCTAAATACAAGAACAAAACGTCACCACCGGTCAAGCGTTCAAGCACTACCTGCACCAGGTAAAATAGTACAGTCAATCCAATCAGCACATAGGTGACAATCGGTTGGTTGGTTTTAGGACCCCTCACAAAAAGCCGCGGCGCTTGCCTTTGGGGCGGCGGTTGGTTTTCTGGTTGGTCAGAGTCAGCTGGATATTGGCTCATAAATTCACTTTCCGGGGACGAGTTTTTAGGTGCTCGGCTTTGATGATAGCCTGGATGTCTGCAATCGTCTGGTCAAGGTGTTGGTGCGAATTCACCACCAGGTAATCAAACTGGTCAATCAGTTGATACTCTTTGGCAGCCGCAAACAAGCGCAGCTCCAACTCTTCGGGTGATTCGCTTCGGCGTTCCAGCAGTCGGTTAATCCACTCTTCACGGCTGCTGGCGGTCAGGAAGATCAGAATCGCATCCGGACACAGTTTGCGAATCGTCATGGCACCCTGCACATCCAGCCGCATGATCACATCTTTGCCCGAAGCAAACGCCTCGCGCACCTGTGCTTTCGGGATTCCTTTGTAGTCAGAATAGACCCGCGCATATTCGATCAATTCGTCGTTGGCTATTTTTTCTTCAAATTCTTCGCGGGTAACAAAAAAGTAATCTCTCCCTTCAACTTCATCTGGTCTGGGGGGGCGCGAATTCATAGTGATTACAAAGTGTGTGTCAGTATTGGTTTTCCGCAAAAGCCCCACCACGGCATCCTTACCGATTCCAGAAGGACCGGAAATAACGATAAGCAGTGGGTTGGTTGGCATGGCACCGAAGGTTATTTTCTGTTCGTTCATACTTTTCTCTGTCAGTGTGGTAGCTCCATTATAAAGTAAGATGCACAAAAAGCCGCTGCCCGTTTCACTTCAAACCGTCCAGGTTGAGTAACAACTCACCGAAGCTTTTTACTCGCTTAATCTCATCGATGAAAGTTTTCAATCTCGATGACTGCTGCCGCAGGTGCTGCACCGCTGGTCCCACCGGGTCGTCGCCAGCGGCACCTCCGCCAGGGGTGTCATTGTAGGAACCATAGAAGGCGAAGTATGCCTGGTTAATTTTTCGTATGTGATAACCATTTTGCCAGAAAAATTCGCGGCGCTCTTCCATGTACCGCTCGGCAACTTCTATCTCGCCAATTGAAAGCAGGTAATCTGCAACCATCCGAGTCTCGCGCATCTGCTTGCGGTAATTAAATCTTTCTCCGAAACCTTCGGGGCGAACTGTTGTTGGGTCTCGCCCCGGCTGATAGTAAAGCTGTGTATACGCAGGGTAAAAGCGGATCATCACCCAGCGCCCCACCTCAATGCCAGCGAGGTTGGCGGTGGTCTCGTTCATCGACCTGAGCTGATCGTCCTGAAAATACCGCACACCGAGCGGGAAAAATGACAGGTAATTATGGATCCACTCATGCGCAATCACTTCCGTAAGCCAGTTGATGCTGGTGCTGCGCATTACCATGGTTGGGTAGGCGCCAATTCCGCCGACCGGCTCGACCAGCGCTGACAGATTGAGTTCCTGAAAGATCGCGTTTTCGAGCCGCTCTTTCTCAAGGGCGTCCATGCCCGCCTCCAGGCTAACTGACTTGAGCGTGCCAATCTGGTCTCTGGCAGATACAATCAGGTTGAGGGGCAGGTCAGTCACCTCGAAAAGCAGCGGTGGCAGAATCTGACCGCCAACGCCAAAACCCATCCCGACCAATGCCCGTTCGGTTTGGTTTTGTAAAATTTGCTCAGCGATCCGTCGATATTGGTGCATCCGCACAGATTCTGCCAAAAATTCCTCGTAGGATTCTTGTTGTTCTTCGTTTGCTCCACCGCTTTCGGGAGCGAAATTTAATTCCTCCAGGTAATTTTCGAGTGTTTGCACTTTTTCCAACTGCCCAAGATAGGTCAGGACAATTTCAGATTGTTGCTCGTCAGAGATGTAGTGCTCGAGACCGAGAGAAGCGCTGGCGATCTTGTCCACCAGGGCAGAAGCTACCCATGAGACGAAATTGAATTCATCCCAGCGCGTGAAGTTGCTGAGTGAAGCCAGCGACCGATCAAAGGAAACGTTTGATGAAACCAGCAGGACCGCAACCCCAAAAAACAGGAGCCCGAAACTGATTGCCCGTTTGAGCCTTAAAATAAACCTGCTGCGCTTCATAGAGAATGAATTGTAACCTTTCTTTATACGCCTTTTGATTGTCTTTGACCGTCTTGCGACCAACAATTTAAGAATTACCTGTTCCGTCCCCTGCTCTGGTCGCTCGACCCTATACCTCCACCGCCGAGCCTTATGCCAATAAACAAACCTCACCCGCAAAGATTGTATAATCAACCTGATAGTCTTTTACGAGAAAGTGAGTCATTTATGAATAAAGACCGGTCTTTTCCAATTATTGCCATTATCGCGATTCTCATGCTTTTTTGCGTTTGCTGCCTCTGCTTAGTCGCAGGCGGCGTGATGCTCGCGGGTTCGATTTATACAGCTAATCAAACCGATTTCCTCAGCGATCCTCCGCTGACTGATATCTTTATCGAGACCCCCACCCCCGAAGCCACGCTCGATCCCGGCACCATCAACCTTGAACCACTCAAGCTTGATCAAGCCCAGGATTCACTCGATGTGCTCAACGACACGATCGTGCCAATCAACGACCCCATCGACCTGGTCAGCCGTCTGGGTGGCAAACCGGGAGTTCCTGATGTCTTGATTGATGAAAACGCGCCTTACAGCGTCGGTGATCAAAAAGAGTTTTGGGTCTCGAACACCGACACCAACCAAAACTTCAAAGTCACCGCCACGCTCCAGTACCTGGGCGAAAATATCTATTTTTGGATCGAAAACGGGGTTCGCTTCAACCAGCGCGACCTCGAAAACCTCGCCAGCACTTTTGACCAGGAGATCATCCCAACCAATCGTGAGTTTTTCGGAATGGAGTGGAATCCCGGTGTCGACGCTGACCCGCGCTTCTATGTGCTCTATGCCGGGGGGCTCGGTCGCTCGATTGCCGGCTATTATTCCTCCGCCGACCAGCTCCACCCCGACGCGCACCCATATTCCAATTCACACGAGATGTTTTTGCTCAGCTCCGACAACGTTTCTCTGGGCGAAGAATACATTTATGGCACCATGGCACACGAATTCCAACACATGATCCACTGGTACCAGGACAAAAACGAAGAAACCTGGATGAACGAGGGCTTCTCAATGCTTGCCGAACACGTGAATGGCTTCGACGCTGGCGGCTTCGACTGGGAGTATTTCCGTAACACCGATATGCAGCTTACCGACTGGGGCGGTGACACCGGTCAAAACGGACCAAACTATGGCGCCAGCTTCCTTTTCATGCTTTATTTCCTCGATCGTTTCGGCGAAGACGCCAGCAAGGCGCTTGTCAGCCACGATGAAAACGGCTTCGCCAGCCTTGATGCAGTCTTTGAAGAGCTCAATATTATCAATCCTCTGAGCGGTCAGGTTTATACCGGCATTGAATTTTTCGCCGACTGGACGGTGGCAAATCTGCTGCAAAACAGCGGCATTGCTGATGAGCGTTATGACTACATCAGTTATTCGCCATACACCCTCAGCAGCATCGACAGCTACCACAGCTGCCCAACTGAAATTAACGGTTCTGTGCACCAATATGGCGCAGATTACCTCGAGCTCACTTGTCCGGGCAGCTATTCGCTTGAATTTACCGGCAGCGAAATCGTCGATTTGCTGCCTTTTGGTGCTCCCACTTCCGGTGACTATTACTTCTGGTCAAACATGGGCGATGAATCCAACATGCGCCTCACCCAGGAGTTTGACCTCAGCGAAGTTATCGGCTCTGCAGAACTGCGCTTCAAAACCTGGTATGACATCGAGGAGGATTACGATTATGTCTACATCTCAGCCTCAACGGACGGATTAAACTGGGCTATTTTGGATTCGCAGACCTGTACGACCGCTAACCCCTCCGGAAACAGTTATGGCTGCGGTTGGAACGGTAAAACGCAGGGCTGGATTGATGAAAGCGTCGACCTATCTCAATACGTCGGTCAGAAAGTTACCGTTCGCTTTGACTACGTAACCGACGCCGCGGTGAATGGCAAAGGCATGGCGATCGACGACCTCCGCCTGGACGCGATCGGTTATGCCACCGAGCTGGAGAGCGATGATGGCGGATGGCAAGCTGAAGGTTTTGTGCGCGTGCAAAACACCTTGCCGCAGTCATTTGTGGTCAGCGTGGTATCTGCTGGCAGAAACATCGGTGTGGAGCATTATTTTATCGATGCCGGTGAACGACTTGAACTGGATATTGAGATTGGAGCCGGCATCGATGAGGTCACGCTTGTTATCTCGGGCACTACTCCCCTGACCCGTGAGAAAGCCACCTACAAAATCGAAATTAGATAAACAGACACAAGAGGCATGTGTCAACCAGCAGGCAATTGGCAAGAACGAGGTTTAGGGTTTTGGAAGGTTGCGCTCATTGCCGAGAACAAGGCTTAGGGTTTTGTAGGGTCGATTCAATTTGCGAGCACGAGGTTTTGGGTTGTGTGGGATAAGTCCATTTGCGAGAACAAGACTTTGAGTTTTGTAGGGTCGAGGCCTGCCTCAACCTGGAGATAATGGCGAGATGATGTTGAGGAACAGGCAGGCCAGTTCCCTACAAGACTACATGATCGGAAAAGTCAAGTCCAGTTCCCTATATATAAAAGATTTTTATTGAGTTTTGTAGCGTCGAGGCCTGCCTCGACCTCAAGGCATACGAGATGAGGATTGGGAACAGGCAGGCAAGTTCCCTACAAGACCACGTAATTGGAACAGGCGAGCGCTAGTTTCCTACTAGACCACGCAATCGGAACAGGAAGGTGCCAGTTCCCTACTAAGTATTGATGCAAGTATTGCAGGGTTGAGGCTATTAGCAAGAACAATGTTTTGGGTGGTTTTGTTGGGGGCTGCCGCCAATCATATGGGACAGCCCCTTTTTTAAAATTAAACGTTAGCGACTGCTTCCACCAGGGTATCGTAAGTCGGGAAATATGGCAGAATACCGATCAGTTCCATGGAACTATGAACGTTTTCCGGTATTTCAGCCAGTGTGATCTGGTGGTCCCCTCGTTTTTGAAGGTCTTTATAAATACGGATAATCGCCCACCAACCAGCACTGGAAACAAAGGTGATATCAGACATATCCATTATGATAGTTTTTCTGCTTTCCAACAGATCGTTCAACACTTTTTCAACATCGGGTGCGGTGGCGCTATCAATGCGTCCCATTCCTTTGACTACTACGCAGCGCTTATAATCGGTGATTTTAAAATCCATGCTTTTAACCTCCAGTTTAGTAAGGCGATTATATCATCAACCTTTTCCTTATTGGGTAGATTAGCAAAACCTTTGCCACGATTCCGAGTTTTGATTCGTTCAGGTATAATACCGCCCTATGAAATATCATATCTGGACAGAAGGCTGTCAAATGAATGTCGCTGACAGCGACAGAATTGCGCGTGCCCTGGGCACACTCGGGCTCGAAGAAACCAACGACGCATCACAGGCAGGCATGATCATCCTCAACACCTGCGTGGTGCGGCAAAGCGCTGAAGACCGCGCGCTTGGTCGCTTGAATTCTCTGCGCCCCCTGAAGCAACAAAACCCCGAGCTCGTAATCGGGCTGATGGGCTGCCTGGTCGGAATCAAAGGGAATCCCGCCCTCGAAAAGCGCTATCCCTTTGTGGATATTTTTGCCGCTCCTTCAGACCCCGAGCCTTTCCTGCGTTTCCTGGAAAATCGAATTGAGATTGAGGCATCCGAATCCTGGCGCCGGCAGGTTGACGAAGTGCTCGATCAAGAGTTTGCTGTCACCACCGACGCCCGACACACCGTTTCTGAGAATTTACCGATTGTACTGGGCTGCTCGCACGCCTGCGCTTATTGTGTGATTCCCGCGAGGCGCGGCAAGGAACGCAGCCGTGACCCGGAGAAGATATTGGCAGAAGCCCAGGTGATGGTTGCCCACGGCGCAAAAGAACTGGTGTTACTCGGTCAAATTGTCGATCGTTACGGCATCGACCTGATCAATGGAATACTTTTGCCCGAACTTCTTGCCAGGCTCTCGGAAATCGATGGTCTTGAGCGCATCCGTTTCCTGACCTCACACCCCAGCTGGATGACTGATTCGCTGATCGAGGCGGTAGCAGAACTGCCCAAGGTGATGCCGCACATTGAGGTGCCTGTTCAGGCTGGTGATGACGAGATCTTGCTGCAGATGCGCCGCGGCTATACAAACCGGGAATACCGCGACCTGGTCGCTCGCATTCGCGATCGCATACCTGGGGTTTCAATTGGTACCGATATTATTGTTGGCTTTCCCGGTGAAAGCCCAGCCGCTTTTGAGGAGACTTATAAACTGCTCGAAGATTTACGGCTGGATGTCGCCCACCTGGCTCGTTATTCCCCCCGCCCAAACACCTATTCATCCAAGTTTTTTGAAGACGACGTGCCGGCTGAGGAAAAGATGCGCCGTTTTCGAGCGCTTGAAGATCTGCAAAAACGAGTTGTTTCTGAGATCAACCAACAATTCCTGGGTCAGACGCAGCAAGTCTTGTTTGAAGCAAAACAGAAGGAACGCTGGCGCGGCCGCACTTCTACCAACCGGTTGGTTTTTGTTGAAAGCGCCAATGATCTGACCGGTCAACTGCGGAACGTTAAAATCAACTGGACCGGACCCTGGTCACTGCTCGGTACACTAACCTAAAGCTGCTCGTTTCTGACGCCTGGGCTTTTTAATATCGTTCCAACCCTGCTCCCCAACTGAACGTAAGCTCGGTCGGCAGACCATCGCGAACGACACTGCATCTCTACACCGGATCAAAACTCTTGTCTGGATAATCGCACAAATCCACCACCGGGCAAATTGAGCATTTCGGTTTCCGTGCCTGACATATTTGCCTGCCAAGATTGATAATGTTCAAATGAAGCGGTCCAAAATCATCCGGATTTCCAATCATTTCCAGGTAGGTATGAGTCTTCTCCACGTTCATTTTTGCCGGACGCAAACCAATTCGACCGGTTACGCGATAGACATGCGTATCCACCGGAAACGCAGGCATGTCCAGCGAAAATACCATCACGATCGCAGCAGTTTTCGGTCCAACACCTTTCAAACGCACCAACCAGTCCCTCGCTTCGTCGACTTCCAGGTCCTTGAGCCATTCCAGATCAATTTCACCATTCTTTTCGCTGATTGCCTGCAAAGCTGCCTGGATGTTGGGACCTTTTTGGTTTGCCAAACCGGCAATCCGGATAACATACTGCAATTCAGCCGGATCGGCATCACGCACCGCTTCCCAGCTGCCATAGCGCTGCTGCAGCTCAGTAAAGGCTTTGTCACGATTAATGTCATTGGTATTTTGGGAGAGGATCGTGCAAACCAATTCATCCACGGCTGGCAGCCGCTCAAACCACTCAGGCTCGCCATATAAGTCCAGCAGTCGCTGACCGACAAGGGCTAATTTTTCTTTTCTGACGAGATCTTCTTTGGCTAATTGCATATCACGAAATCAGCCGAAACGGTCTGGCTAACCTGGAATTTCCGATGTCGATGCCCCTGAAGTTTTTCAATACCGGTAGGTTAAATTTTTCGAATTCTGGTGAATCCATAACGTCCCCAAACCCAAGCGCTTTCAGCACTTCAACCAAAACTCGCGCAGTTGCCCTGCGAGTCTGGTCACCATCGGCGATTTTGAGCGCTATACCTACCCCTTTGGAACCTGGAGCAATTGCGCCCGGCATAATTCCCACAAGCTGAAAGCCTTCCGCTCCGCCTTTGGCGATTACTTTTCCTTGCATCACCTGCATCAACACCGTGTCGAGTTGTCCTTGCCCTGAGACCATCTCGGGGTACGTGCGCATTGCTTTGGTGATGCGCCCACAGGCAATCTGCCGTCCAGGTTCGAGATCAATTGGGTCAACCAGCCGCGCGATCGCCCAGGCAAAGCTGCTGAGCGGCATGGCATAAACTGGCGCGCTGCAGCCATCGACGCCAAAAATCATGTCGTCGCGGTGAATCCCGCACATGTCTGCCACTGCCTTCCGAATGTTTTGCTGAACGATGTGCACCGGTGCGAGGTAGTCTTCAAAGCTCAAACCAAGCAGTATTGCCTGCGCGAGCATGCCACTGTGCTTGCCTGAGCAATTATGCCGGTATGAATCTGGTTCTTCTCCGCGGAGACGCATTTGGAACGTGGTTTCTTTGTCGATTGGCCAGTGCACGCCGCACTGCAAGTCATTCAGACCAACGCCGATCTTCTTATGGATAGACTTCAAGACCCGCACGTGCTCATCGGTGCCGGTATGTGACGCGCACATGATCGCCAGCTCCTCGTCACTGAACCCAAAAATTTCGATGCCCATAGCTTCCACCAGGGGTAAAGCCTGGAAGGGTTTCATCGAACTGCGTGGAAAATCGACCATGTCGGGGTTTCCGTAAGCCGCCAGCAATTCACCCGAAGAGTCCACCATCGCCAGTGCTCCCAGGTGAAGGCTTTCAACAATTCCGCCCCTGGTCAACTCAACCAGGGGTTCGTATCCTGTGCAAATGTCCATTGCTTACCCTTTCTCGCGGCGATTCAGTTCGTAGTAAGTGGTGATGCCCCAGTGCAGCCGGTTGTAAAAAAGTTCTCTGTTAAACAAGTCCAGTTGCCCGATTCGTGATGAAATTGATGGTATCTGGTTGTACCATTCTTCGATTGGCGCGTTCTCATCTTTGAGCGCGTCAAACCTTTTGCGGATGAAGATAATATGTTTGCCCATTTGTTTAACCTGCTCACGATCGACCACACCACTGCGGGCGGAAACCACCTGGTAACTGGCAAATCTCTTTGAGCTGAGCAAGGCGAGGTCTTCTTCCCAGCGCTGCAGGTTGGCATAAGCCAGAAAAGGAGGTTGATCGACGACAACCGTATCACCGACAAAGATCACCTTGCGCTCCGGGATCTCCACCCAAACACCGGCGTTGTTCGAGCCGGGGTGATGCTCCAAGCTGATGTGCAGATCGTGCAGGTGCAGGCTCAATTGTGTGTCAAAATTGAGATCCGGCGGAAACATACGGCTTAGCCCAGCCATCGTTTCTTGCGGTTCAGAAAGCTGTGCCATCTCTTCGTTGGTTTTTGGAGGGGCAACACGACTGCGAAGCGGCGAAATCGCATCAGAATGCGCCACGAGCACACAATTGCTGCCCTTTACGCTCAAAATCCGATCATAATTGCTGTCCAAAACGATCAGGTAGCAGCCTCTCTCGCTTTCAGATCTTCCCGATGAATCTTTCCAAGCCCCACCAGATACATTCCTGACTGGCGAATCGATTAAAATCTTACCGCTCTGGTTTTTGATCAAACCTGCGACAAGTCCAAGAGAATTCTCTTCAATATATACATTGGACGCAATCTCTCTCATCGTATTCCTCCGATTGCCGGAATTATAGCCAAACCTGCTTGATTTTTCCACCTACCTGCGGGAGCCACAGGCAGGATGAACGTCCATGCTCGTGGATGCATCTAGGAGCATACCGAAATAGGGGGAGGGATCCAGCGTGTTTTCAATATGCAATTCGTTCAAGTAACTTCCGCTTCCATCGTCTCTCACGATCGAGATGTGCAAATGGACGCCGGTTGGTCTGTTTGGGTTGCCGGAATAATTACCCTGGTAGCCGAGCAAATCGCCCTGGCTGACCGGAATCTCAGATGCGCCATTAGGGTAAAGAGGTTCGATCAGCGAATTGCCAAAGCGGTCAGCCATATGAGTCATATACACCCAAATTTGTCGGTCTGGATCAAGCGGATCCTGTGGAACTCTGAGGATCAGGCTCGATTTCCAATCACTTTCGCGGGTAATGAAGCCATCGAACGGAGCATAGACAGGCGTTACTCCGCTCTCTTCTCCACCAAATATATCCAGCCCGGTATGCAGCTTTAAAAACGAAAATGAGTCGTGATAAAGATAGCCGATATAACCCCTGGTGGGAAGGACGAAAGGCGCATCGCCGCAGCGGGACAAGGCTTCCAGGTCCCATTCCCGGTGCTGATCCGGGTTCCGAATGTACGCAAAAACCGCCTTGTTACGCTCTGAAGTCCAGGTGCGCTGATAGGCAATGAGCCGCTTACCGAATAATAGTCCTACCAAAACCGCCCCAATTACAACGACCATAAGAAAATATATGATTGCCTTTTTTGTTTTATCGCTCATCGGCTGCATTATACTGCGAACGCAATTTTTCGCAGACAATCGTTCGGAGTCACTTGAACGGTTATCTCTGCACAGAGGCGGCCTGCCTCCCTCTGCCGCTTAAGTATCAGGTTTGATTGGAATCGAGACAACTACAGTTGTATAATTCAATTAATTGTGGAACTAATTGAAGAGTTTTTACGTCACTTAAGTATGACTATTACCTCATGACCAAGTAAAGGAGTGGTAATGAAAAATAAACGACTATTTGCAATCCTCTTGGCAACAACCTTGCTTGTTACAGCTTTTTTTAGCACCAGCAATGTTTCAGCCGCCTACCCAAGTTTTACCATTTCATCAGTGAAAACCGATGAAACAGTAACTATTCAGACCAAAGACATGCCCGCGGGTTACGATTTTAAAGTCCTCATGGGTGAATACAACACTCGCGGCGAAGACGGAATCGAATCCGCCTTGTTCAACTCTGCCTCCGGCGGCGCGTTTCAGGTCACGGTTGACATCCCGGCTGCCCTCAAAGGTCGCGCTATGATTTCTATCCGGATCGAAAGCACCACTGGTGGATACTTTTACTACAACTGGTTCTGGAACAATAAGGACAACGGCACCTGGCCTGGTGGCGAAGCACCCAAGCCAACACAGCCGCCAGTCACCACTGTTCCCACTATCAGCATTAAGTCTGTTGATGCTGGTAATAACGTGACCATTGTCGCTAATAACTTCCCTAAGAGCCGCGAGTTTGTGGTTCGCATGGGCAAAAATGGCACACGCGGCATCGACGGCATCGTCGCAGCCGAAGTGACTTCAAGCGACACCGGCTCCTTTGAAGCGACGTTCCCCATTCCCGCTGAGCTTGCCGGCGAAAACATCATCGCCATCAGATTAGACGCCAAAACTGGCGGGTGGTATGCCTTCAACTGGTTCTATAACAAGAGCCACACGCCAGCTGACCCAGAGCCCACACCCGAGCCAACTGAACCACCTGCTGTGAAGCACCCAAGCTTCAGCATTAAGGCTGTTGTAAAAGACACATCTGTGACGATCAGTGGAATTAACTTCCCTGCAGATACCGATTTCACGGTCCGAATGGGCAAGATGTGGACCCAGGCACTTGGTGGAATCGAAGTCGCTCAGTTTAACACCGGCGCTGGTGGAAACATAGAAGCTGTTTTTGATGTTCCAGCCGAATTAACTGGCTTGCCTAGAATCGCTATCCGGGTTGATGCCCACACAGGTGGGTGGTACGCTTACAACTGGTTCTGGAATTCGACCGCTAATAAATAGCAGCAATGAAACGGAACGGCATAACCCCGTTTCCTCCCTATAGGCAAACAACCCATCAGGATTCTGGTGGGTTGTTTGCTCTGGTAAATTTGCCAAGTCCATGGTTACACAAACGTAAGTGAAGGTCCCAATCAAGAACGTAGAAACACTACACAATTCGCCAGACCCGCTCCTACAGATACACGTAGGGGACGGCTGCCATGTTGTCCCGGGAGCAGTCGTAGGGCGAGATTGGAGGTGCCGGATGATTCCATTGACAAGAGCGTATCGCGCCTCCAATCCGCCGATGTGTGTGTGATCATTGATATCGGCGCCACAACCTCCTCAATCTCGCCCTACAGAACCAGTATGCGCTTTTGACAATCAGTTTCCAACCATACAGGTGGGTCCCAATCACGAATCCACAGTCACCACCCAATCAGCCAGACCGACCCCTACTGCTATTACCATTTCATGTACAGTAGTGTTGCAGCAATCTCAAATCCGGCTTCTGAATTTACTGTGCATTCCGTATTTTGTTTCCAAAAATTACCATATTTAGAATTCCTGTCATCTTCTCATTCTTACTGCACAGCCTCCCTGGTTATGGTATCATTCCTGCTGCTATGAACAATAAAATTACTATCATCGAAGGTCCCACCCCTGAATTCCAGGTCGTTTCTGTGAACCACTTTGGTGACGGCTCGCTGAACTGGGTTAGCGGAGTAATGGAAGGACCTTTTTTATACAACACAGCTTTTACCAACCTGCGCACTTTCGACGCACAGAAACTCTTGGAACGATGCCAGAACACCTGGGCTGAGAAACAGACAATGTATCTGGAATACAAAGATCGTATCGGTCTGCGCCGCGAAGATCCAATTATCGCTGCCCGTGCCATCAGCGTTGAGGAGGGCGACCTTCTGCTTCTTTGGGTGCGAAAAGACCTTTCCGACGAGGAAGAGGACAACCAGGATTATTTCGACAGCGATTTTGGTGACGATGACCCTGACACCGATGATCCGGATATCGACAATTTTGATGACATTGATTTTGATGATAACTCACCTTTTTAACCCGATAAGTTAACTGAACAGAACGAAGGGTTGGCTTCATCGCCCACCCTTTTTCTTTTGGGAATCAGATCAGTTGTGCCAGTCTCCTTTAAACACAAAAACCACCTTTCGGTGGTCTTTCTGTACCCCAGGAGGGAATCGAACCCCCAACCTAGGCGTTAGGAGTGCCTCGCTCTGTCCATTGAGCTACTGGGGCAAGGCAAATCATTATACCATTTCTATGGCAGATAATCCCAGGGGTTTACCGGCATGTTGGCATAACGGATCTCAAAATGCAAGTGAGGACCAGTCGAATTACCTGTTGAACCGGAGGTACCAATCACGCTGCCCTGGAAGACATTATCACCACAACTAACATGAATTTTGTCAAGGTGTTCATAAAGTGTGCTATAGCCGTTGCCATGGTCAATGACCACGAAATTGCCGTAACCGCCGTTCATCCAGCCTGCGTAGACCACAGTACCACTATCCGCGGCAAATAATTGCGAGCCTAACCCGGCGCCGATATCGATACCGTTATGTCCGGGTCCATAATTGTTGCCGGTCAAATAATGCACCGCTGAGGGCCAGATAAAAAATCCGTTGCCATACAGACTAACAAAATCCAACAAACAAGCCCCCGGTCCATCCCAACCACTGACCAACCGCCCCTCAGCATCGATTGTCACCGCAGCATAACTGATCGGCACCAGCTCGCGCCGACCACCCGGAACCATAATGCTGGTTCCAGGTTCAATTTCCGGGTTCGAAAGATCAAGGTTGTTACCGATGAAAAGCAAAATATCCTGAATCGTTGCGCCATAGCGCGAAGCGACCGAACTCAAGGTGTCTCTGCTGCGCCAGGTATGATAAATCCCGTCTACCGGCGGGATCGCGATTACCTGTCCGATCATCAGGTTGTCAGATTTGTCTTGCAATATGTCATAATTCGCGAAGAGAATCGATTCGATTTCGACGTTATAGGTTTCTGCAAGCGCCCAAATGGAATCGCCGCTGACCACCGTGTGATAGATTGTTTCGAGACGTGCGTTGGCTTTTCCTTCGGTATACAGGCTCTGATCCCGTGTAAGCTCTGTCTCAGTGCCATTGTCAACCAGGACAGGCAGGTTCACTTCTGATTCAATCTCGGCGAAATCAACCGTTTCGACGGTGGGTCGGTTGTAAGGCTGCATCGATTTAGCAATTTGCGGTTGCCACAGGAGCATGGTCAGCAAACCAAGGCTGAGCATAATCGCAACCACCCAACTAATCACTGAGCCTACCAGCTCTCGGTTGGCTTTTTTGGTTTCTTCGTTTTGGTCAGACATTTATACCTCTGACATGTATATACTACATGTCTGCCAAACCTTCAAGAAAGTCCACGTTTGTCCTGGTTTTTTCCATCCGCTGAAGGATAGCCTCAGTAGCGACCGCAGTGTCCATCCCTGCTCCCTGTGGCGGATTCGCAACCATTTGCAGGTACATGCGGCGCATCAGCCAGATGCGCTGCAGAATTTCGGGCGCTAGCAAGAGGTCTTCCCGACGGGTAGATGATTTTTCGATGTCAATCGCGGGGAAAATCCTGCGCTCCTGCAAGCGGCGTGAGAGGATCATTTCCATGTTGCCAGTACCCTTAAATTCTTCATAAACAACGTCGTCCAGCCTCGAACCGGTATCAACCAGCGCTGTGGCGACAATTGTCAGGCTGCCGCCGTCTTCGAGGTTACGGGCGGCACCAAAAAAGCGTTTGGGCGGATAGAGTGCAGAGGGGTCCATGCCACCGCTGAGGGTACGCCCCGAAGGATTGACAACCATGTTGTAAGCCCGGGCAAGTCTGGTCAGAGAGTCCATCAGAATGACCACATCCAGCCCGTTTTCAACCAGTCTTTTTGCGCGGTCGAGCGATATTTCTGCCATACGTACATGCGCCTGTACTGGTTCGTCAAACGTGCTGGCAATCACTTCGGCTTCAACCGAACGATCCATATCCGTGACTTCCTCAGGGCGCTCACCAATCAGCGACATAATCTGCCGCACTTCCGGGTTGTTGGTATTAATGGCGTTGGCGACGTCTTTCAAAATACTGGTCTTGCCGGCTTTTGGCGGCGAAACGATCATCGCGCGCTGACCTCCGCCAATTGGAGCAACCAGGTTGATCATCCTGGTTGAAAGATTCATCGGATTGTATTCGAGATCGAGCAACTCATTCGGGAAAACTGGGGTTAGCGCTTCAAATTTTGGTCTTCTGCGGGCTTCGTCGGGGGTCAACCCGTTAATCGACTCCACCTTTAAGAGCCCATGGTGCCGTTCCGACTCCCGCGGGGGTCGCACGTGCCCGATTACCAGGTCTCCAGAGCGTAGTTCATAGCGCCTGAGTTGTGCTTGGGATACATAGACATCATCCGGTCCGATGCGATAATTGCTGCGCAGGAAGCCAATGCCTTCGTTCATGATTTCCAATACACCACCGCTCATTTCCAGACCTTCGGCGTCTGCCAGTGACTGGGCAATTTTGACAATCAGCCCATCTCTTTTCAGCCTGTTAACGTTTTCGACGTTTAGATCCTTGGCGATTTTTCGAAGTTGTTTGGTTGTGTTTTTCTCGAGTTCGACTATTTCCATGTGTAATCTCTTTCTTTAGCAATAGGCAGGGTGTTGTCCCAGCCCTCTTTTCAGTTAATAACTGACATGGTTACATTTAGACATTAAAATTTATCCATGATTTTAACAAGTGACAGAATGAATGGGGGTGACCCGGTATGAATAGCAAATTATCTGTGAATCGCCAATTATTATATCAGTTTTCTCGAAGTGTGCAACCTTGTACGCATCCAAGCGCAATTCTTGCGATGAAAATACCTTCGTTATTGTGATAATCTGGATTCATCACCGTACGTGCAGGCTCCAACCGTGAGCACTCAATCACCGCTTACCTTGTCAGACCTCGCCAGCTTATGAATTGCGGACCGGGATTGAAAACCGAATCTTAACCGGGATTCCAACAGGATGGGTTTAACTGATTAAGAAAAATTGGAGACAGAGAGTTGTTGCTCTCTGTCTCCGTGTCGTTGCAAATTTGGTTTATGGGCGAAGAATGATAGGCAGGTAGTTTATTTTGTCCAAAACTGGATCATCCGAAACTTTGTAAAGGTTAAAGTCAAGCTTGCCAACATTATCCTTCTTGGTTGCAGAAGTACCAATGCTAAACCAGCCGTACCAGACTTCGTCAGTAGCGAACGAAGCGCCAAGGTTCCAGTTGACGGTCAGGTCAAATGGGTTCAAGGCAGGCACCGCAGCAGGTCCGGTGATGTTGTAGTTTGCGCCACCAGATTTCGGCACGAAGCCGTAAGCCAGTTTGATCGAGTCTGTTGCATCAGGTTCGGAGCTTTCCCAGTTCTGAACCAGGATCCAGCAACCTCCAGAGAAGTTGGGTTGGAAGATGTTCAGGTATTCCATCGCACCGGGTTCAGCTGAATAGGCTTTTTGCAATGTAGGATGTGGATTGCTGCCAATGCCGACATAAATATCAAGATCGGATGCAGTGGTCTCGAGGATTTCAACAATCATACGCTGTGAACCTGATGGGCAGGTAGTTTTTTCCACCCAAACAGCACCGAGATTGTCATAGGGATTACCATTGGTCGGATCCTGTGCCAGTTCGAATTCAGCAATTGTCGCAGGGGTCAAACCGTAACGAACATTCGACAAAGCGGTAATTGGTTCAGCATTGTATTGCTCTTCAAAGACATACTCACCGGTCGCTGCATCGATTTCGAGGTGCAGATGATCAGGTAGGGTCGAACCAGCCACAGCAGCTTTCGCTGCCAGGCTAAACGCTGTTGTGCTGATCGGTCTGTCAGGTCCGAAGGCATCTTCAGTTTCGAAGGCAATGCGAGCGAATTGCCATTCACCGCCTGAGGCGATGTTCGGACTCACATCAACTTTAATCTCCTGCGTACCGCCAGCCGGAATGGTGAAACCACTGGCGGGGGTTGTGGTGACATTCACACCGTCGGTTGCTTCGATCGCGATGGTATATTCTGTTTCCATGCCGGCTACGTTCTTGACGGTTCTGGTGAAGCTGCAGCCGCCCATACAATTGCTGTTTTGATAAGAGGGGATGTTCAGCGTGCGAATATCACCACCCGTTGCCGGGTTGGCTGCCTTGTAATTCTCGTAGGTTTCTTCCATCACCAAACCAGTCAGGGCGGCTTTGCTCATGTCGATGCGACCATTGCCATAAATAAACGGTGTCACCGGGCTGAGGTCGTGGTCAACTGAGGTACCAGCCAGGGCGGTCATGATGATCGCCGAGCGAATCGCTGCAGGGGTCCAGGTTGGGAACAGAGATTTCATCACAGCCGTAGAGCCAGCAACGTGCGGTCCAGCCATTGAAGTACCGGACATCAGGTCAATTTCACCCGGACCGTCGTAAGCAGCCAAAATGTTGGTGCCAGGGGCAACCAGGTCAGGCTCGAGCATCTCGTAGGTTGTGATCGGACCGCGAGAGCTGCCTTCAGCCACGATATCTCCCCAGGAGGGAAGTGTGCCAGAGACGAGGGTTTTCATGATATTGACGGTCATCGGGTCGCCGGCAACGTCTTCCATATCCAGACCGTCTTCAAGTGAGATCATCGCGCCTGGAATCGAGACTGTACCAGTGTCGGTACCCATGACGATCGGGGCACCGGGAGCGTTGTTATAGACCAGACCAAATATGGCGCCTGCATCCTGCATGTTTTGGAGTTTGAGCTTGAAAGCACATTCACCGCGCTGGACGATGCCAACTTTGCCGGATAATGAGCCGGCAGGCCAGGCATTACAACCCAATAAATTGTCGTAGGTTCCGCCCCAAACCAGGTCTTTACCAACCAGGTCAACATCGAGTGTTGGAGCGAGGTCAGAGCTGGCGAGAATGGCGATCGAGTCGAGCTCATCAGTATCTGGGTTAATGGTTACAGGGTAACCAAAGATACGTCCGTGTTGGGTGTTGCCAACCACAAGCGCCCACGGGGGGAGTTTGTAGATGGTTGAGGGATTGGGACCAGAGTTTCCAGCAGAAGTGGCAGTAGAAATGCCAACTTTGAAGGCTTCAAGGAAGGCAACTTCGGTGCTATCCAGCCATGGGCTGCGGGGAGGACCACTGTTCGGACCAATTGAGAAGTTCAGTGAGTCTGCACCATCAGCAATTGCCTGGTTGACAGCTGCCGTTGAAGCGCCGGTAGTACAACCTGCACCGGGTACACAGACTTTATAGGAAATAATATGGGCGTTTGGTGCCATACCTGAAATGACCACCGAAGCACCGCCGTAGTTTACCTGGATACGATTACCTGCAGCAGTGCTGGCAGTGTGAGAACCGTGATCTTCCTGGTCGTGCCCGTTGTTGTTGCCAGTCATGTCATATACACCGATCAATTTGTTATTACAAACATGTCCAGAGGGATCAGAAGCACAGAGACCCTTGTAAACACCATTTCCATAAGGATTGGTGTAAACATAAGGATCAAGGGGGGTTGTCTGGGCAAAGCTGGGGTGGCTCAGGTTGATACCGGTATCAAGGACACCGACGATCATACCAGCACCCTTTGAGCCTTCTCCGTCCGGAGTAGCATCGCCACTCCAAATTTGGTCAACGCCGATGAACTCTGGGCTTACGTCGGTGTCTAGCTGGTAGACCTCGTCAACATAGATTTCATAAACCTCAGGAAGCTGACGCAGCAGGGCTGCTTCTTCAACACTCATTCGAGCGGAAAAGCCATTGAGCACATAATCGTAGCGATACAGCACTTCGAGATTGCGCCCTAACTCAACTTCAGCTTTAGCAATGAAAGCGTCCAGTCCTGCGTTGATGTGCGCCAGGTAGGCAACTGCTTCAGGGCTTTCCACATCGAGCTTACCCGACTCATCGCGCGGGATGGCTGCAAAGATCGCGTTACCGCCTTCATAAGCTGCCAGTGAGGGTTCTGTCAATTGAATGATAAAACTATCGGCTGCCTTAGCCGCATCCAACCATTCCTGGTCTTCGACCGAAATGACGGGTCCGTCAGTCGGAGGCGTGACGCGCTCGGGAGCGGCGGCTGCCACCGGGCTCACCAGCAAGGCGGCGAGCACAAGAAAACTAACAATCTTGGTAAAATTTTTCTGCATACTTAAATCTCCTTAGAAATAGAGGAATGGTGAGCATCCTTGACACTCGATGATAGATGTGGATTTGTGGTCCACAAGGGAAATATTCGCGATCGTTGTGCTTCGAGGATCGTGTAGCCCATTAAACTCAAATCATAACACAGACAGCGAAATCTGAGGGGGCTTTTTTTGTCAAATCCCGGTAATTCCATATATGGCAATTTGTAGATTAAAAATGTAGAAAGTACGGATTATTGTAACAACGGTAGAGGGGGTCAGGACGTGAGCAAAAGTGATCTTTTTAATCAGCCAAACCCACCGCGCTGGAATCACAGTTAATTTTCGGAACCATTGCCTGTCCGCAGTCCCTGATCTGGGGAGGTCTGACTCTTTAAGCGGTGATTGTGTGCTCGCAATTGGGACCTGCCCATCAGCTTATATATTAATAAAATGACTGGTTTTGCGAATTAAGGCAAAAACCATGGTTTATTCCCACAGTGATAATTACCGGTTGTCCAACCCGTATTCTTAAAATGTCCCCAACCCTTTTAGAAAACTTTTATGCAAAGGTATAATCAGGCTTAGAGTACATAGCGGAGATTTTTATGGCAACCCAGCCCACCACCAGGAAAAAACCTACCACGAAAAAAACTGCGGTCAAAAAGAGCAGCCCTTCACGCGCGTCAAAGCCTAAAACCACCACGAAACCGAGGACGAAAACAACCACCACACGCTCAAGTTCTTCGCGAGCTGCCAAATCGACCAACAAAGCGCCAAATACCCCGCCGGTACAACGCACGCCGCTTTCCGCCCAGCAAAAAGCAGACATCACCGGCATCGTCCTGATCGTGACGGGCTTGCTGAACCTCCTCAGTGCCCTCACTGCGCAATCGGGTCAGCTAACCCAATGGTGGACAAACTTTTTACAAACCGGCATCGGTTGGGGCGCTTACGCTCTGCCGCTATTGCTGCTGGCGCTGGGCGCCTGGTTTCTGCTCTACCGCATCGAGCATCTCCCAAAGGTGAACCTCGAACGCCTCATTGGGGTCGTTTTTTTCTTTGTAAACCTGTTGGTCTGGTTTGAACTGATCGATCAGGTTTTCTCGCCTGCCGGATCCCCCAGCGGCGGCGGGTTGGTCGGTGGTGCCATATACCAAGCGTTGGAAAACATGCTCGGAAGAGCTGGCACCGTGATTATCCTGATCGCCTGGCTGCTCATCGCCCTTGTTTTGCTCGTTGACCTCTCCGTGGCTGACCTGGCAGCCTGGATCACTGAAAAAATGAGGGCATGGAAACTTAAAGCCGACGACTCCATCCGCCAAAGAAGGGCTGAACAGGCTCGCCAAAAAGCGGAATCCATCCAGGCGACAGCAGAACCGATTGCTCCTGTGGCACTCACGCAGCAAGCCTTAGATCCAAAACCTGCAGCTACTTCGCCTGAGACCATCCACGAGACTCCAACCGGCGAGCCAGAATGGAAACGGCCCGTGCCATCCCAGGTGCTTGATCCTGTCAAAGCCGCCCCAATGGACGAAGAATCGGACGAAGATCGCGCCCGCGTCATCGAAGAAACGCTTAGGTCGTTCAACGCCCCGGCTAAAGTGGTCGAGATCCGCAGGGGTCCATCAATCACCTTGTTCGGAGTCGAGCCGGAATACCTCGAATCCCGCAGTGGCAAAACCAAGGTGCGCGTGAGCAATATCACCAAACTGGCAGATGACCTCGCCATGGCACTGAAAGCATCGCGCATACGCATGCAAGCGCCGGTCCCGGGCAAGGGCTATGTTGGCGTTGAAGTGCCGAACCTTAAAACCGCCATGGTCTCGATGCTTGATGTCGTCGAGAGCCCCCAATTCATCGGTCACCCCTCGCCGCTCAAATTTGCGCTTGGCAAAGACGTCACCGGCAAACCCTTTACTGCCGACCTCGCCTCAATGCCCCACCTGCTGGTTGCCGGCGCGACCAATTCTGGCAAATCGGTTTGTATCAATTCCATTCTTATGGGCTTCCTGTTAAATTTGAATCCCGATCAACTGCAGCTGCTTCTGATCGACCCGAAACGCGTGGAGCTTTCAATCTATAACGGTATTCCCCACCTCCTTGCGGATGTGATTGTGGATGCCGAAAAAGTTGTCGGAGCCCTTGAGTGGATGCTGCGGGAGATGGATTTGCGCTATCGCATGTTTGAGGCGGATGGCGCCAGGAATATTGATGAATACAACTATCACAAAAGCAAGAATGGTGAGAAAACCCTCCCATATATCGTCGTTGTGATCGATGAACTGGCAGACCTGATGATGCTCGCGCCAGACGAGACCGAACGATCAATCACACGCCTGGCACAGCTGGCTCGCGCGACCGGCATCCACCTGATCATCGCAACCCAGCGCCCATCTACCAACGTGATCACCGGTCTGATCAAGGCTAACCTGCCAGCCCGAATCGCCTTCGCGGTTGCCTCCAACGTTGATAGCCGCGTGATCCTCGACCAGCCCGGGGCTGAAAGGCTTTTGGGTAAGGGCGATATGCTCTTCCAGTCTCCGGATGCGCCTTCACCGGTACGTTTGCAGGGCACCTACGTGTCTGAACGTGAACTTGCAAGCCTGACCGACTTTTGGCGCGCACAAAATATGCAAACTGGTGCCCCCGAGCGACCTGATAAAGCGATTATCCCCAGCCGGTCTCACTTGCCAATGACCCAGCCTCCGCTCTGGAAGGAGCTTGAAAAAGACCCGAACGCCGATCCGATTGAAGAGGAAGCCTTGAAGGTCATTCGCAAAGAAGGGCGCGCGTCGGTGTCGATGCTGCAGCGCAAGCTGCGCATTGGCTACACGCGTTCCTCGCGGTTGATCGAGAAACTTGAGGAGGATGGTATCATCGGTCCGCCAAACCCACAAACCGGCACCCGTGAAGTGCTTGACTGGGGCGACTTTCCACCATTAAATGAAGATTGACAACAAACGCGCCAGCCATCCTGGCAGAAGCAACAGGAAAATTACAACAAACAACTTTTCCGCATGGCGTGAACAGACTGCCGGTCAGGATAAGCATTTGAACCTTTCATCTAAATTATCAGCCAAACCACAGGCTTCAGCATTTGTCCACCATGGCAGTGCATGATCATTCAACTCCCAAAAGTTCTACATTTGAATGATTTTTCCATATAATGGTAGAATGATAGGCAACGGAGTGAGCATAGATTAGTTAAGGGGCGTATTTCCCGACTTAAATCTAAGAGGTTCGGCTTGTTTTTGTTGCGTGAATCGCGTAATCGGTCTATAATCATTTCAAATCTTATTTCATTGGAGCAATTTATCAATGTCAGACAACGACGCCGCAATTTTACAGGAGAATAATCAGGAGAATGAACCAGAAGTAACCATGGAAAGCCTTATGGGGCAATTGTTAGAATCAGAGGGAGTTACAATCGACATTCCCACTGCCGGTGAGATTCGCGATGGCATCATCGCCAGCCTCACAGATAACCAAATCCTGGTCAGCATCGGGGCAAAATCCGAAGGTATTATCTCAGGGAAAGAGTTTGATGCCATCCCAAAAGAAATCTTAGCCACTTTCGAAGTTGGCAAAGCCATTCCGGTCTATGTTATTACCCCGGAAGATCATGAAGGCAACCTTATTCTCTCGTTTGCTCGTGCCGTAGAAGAGCAGAGCTGGATTGAAGCAGAAGAATTGCTCAAATCTGGTGACAGTATCAGCTCTATCGTGGCAGGGTACAACAAAGGCGGTCTGATCGTTCCGCTATCAACCATCCGTGGCTTTATTCCCGCATCTCAGCTGGGCCTCAGTCGGCGCTTCAACATCTCAGGCGCTACCCCGGAAGAGAAATTCAAAGAATTTGTCGGTGAAGAAGTTGAAGTCTGTGTTATCGAAGTCGACCGCCAGCGCCAGCGCCTGATCTTGAGCGAACGCGCAGCCAGCACCGAAACCCGTGATATGATCCGCGACAAAATCCTGGAGGATCTGGACGAAGGCTCTGTCCGCAAAGGTCGCGTCACCAGTATTGCTGATTTTGGGGCTTTCGTAAACATTGGTGGTGCCGATGGGCTGATCCACCTCAGCGAAATGAGCTGGGATCGCATCGATCATCCCAACGAGCTGCTCAAAGTCGGCGAAGAAGTAGAAGTCAAAGTGATTAGCGTCGACAAAGATCGCCGCCGGATCGGGCTTTCTCTGCGAGCACTGCAGCCAGACCCCTGGAACAGATACGTTGCAGACCTTAAGATCGGTCAATTGGTCGAAGGTGAAATCACCAGGCTGACCAATTTCGGCGCATTCGCGAAGCTGAATCTACCGGGCGACCTTGAAGGGCTCGTTCACATCTCTGAGCTGAGTGACAAGCGCATCGACCACCCCAAAGAGATTCTCAAATCGGGCGATGTGGTCACACTGCGCATCCTCAAGATTGAAGACAAAGACCACCGCATTGGTCTCAGCCTGCGCCGGGTAGACTCCCCCGCTTATGCTGATATGGACTGGAAAAACCTGCTTGAGAGCTATAACCTCGAACAAGGCATCGAAGGTGAAACAATCGGCGAGATCGTCGGCGAAATCGCCCCAGACGAACCGCTTGACGACGTTGACGACACCACTCCTGAAGAGGCTGAAGAAGCGATCGAAGAACTGAGCACCCCCACCGATGAAATCCCGTCGACAGTGCTGGAAGAAGCAGTGGAACCGCTGCCCTCAGAGATCCATGCTGAAGAGCCTGCAATAGTAGAGGACGAAACGATCGATGAGATCGAATCAGTTGAAGTAGTTGACGCAATTGAAGAAGCTGAAGCAGTTGAAGAAGCCATAGAAGTTGAGGAAGTCGAAGAGGTTGAAGAAACCGAAGAGCTTCCCTCAGAACCAGAATCTGAATCTGCTGAGTAAATCAAAATGACCAAAAGCGTCGGAGCAGCAAACGCTCCGACGCTTTTTCTTACCTATGCGTCTAATCCATGACACGCACCGGCAACTGCGAATAGGTTGCTAGCGAGACCGATTTTGACGGCGCGTTCGGGTTCGGACACAAGTCAGGATTATCGACAGCATCGCCGATCTGCCGTAACCCGGCTCCAACCCAGGAGCCGCCCGGTTACCGCGAGATCGATCTTTCCCGATTCTTTATCTGCAATTTTTTAAGGGGTTTACAAGGTTCCTGCCTGGTACGAGTTCAATTCAATCGAGATAATGCAAGCCTTCAACCGCCTTTACGCCAAGCCCAGGGGACTGACTTATTAGTATCCGGGCTTCATCGAATGCCGAACCGCCATCAACCGGATCAGTCAAACTCAATCCGGGACCATCGAGGTCAACATAGCGCACAACCGACTTTGCAGCTGCCAAGTGGGCTGCGGCGTTCACGCTTAGCTTGGATTCGAGCATGCAGCCGACCATACATTCGACGCCATACAACTCTGCCAGCATGCAAATCTTCAATGCCTGGTTAATTCCGCCGCACTTCATCAATTTAATATTTAGCAAATCGACAGCGCGCACCTGCAGCAATTTCAAGGCATCAGCCGGGGAAAAAAGCGATTCATCCGCCATGATCGCCAGTTCGGTATTGTCGGTAACGTACTTGAGCCCTTCAAAATCATGCGCGGCAACTGGTTGTTCCACAAACTCGATCGCAATGCCCTGGTCCTGTATCTTTCCCAGGATGCGGACAGCCTCTTTTGCCGTCCAGCCCTGGTTTGCGTCCAGTCTCAAGCTTACCTGCTCTCCAACCGCATCCGCCACAGCCATTAATCGCTTCAAATCAAGCTGCGGATCTTTCCCTAACTTAATTTTCAAGGTCTTGTAGCCGCGTTCAACCGCCTCGATGGCATCCACTGCCATTTCGCCAGGCTGATTCAGGCTGATCGTCAGGTCAGTCTCCAGGGTATCCCGAAAGCCACCAAGCAGCTTGTAAACTGGCACTCCCAAAGATTGCCCAATCAGGTCGTAAATAGCCATATCGACGGCAGCTTTTGCGCTCGTATTCTTTAGAATCGCGCCATCCAATCGCCCAAAAATCGTTTCAGGAGCATCGAGCGACAAACCGATCAGAGCCGGGGCGACATGATCGCGTATAGCAGCAGTAATCCCACCCTTGCTATCACCTGTGATCACGACAGTGGGAGCCGCCTCTCCATAGCCAACCAGTCCTTCATCGGTATGGATTTCCACGACAACATCGTCAATGTATTCGACACTACGCAATGCGGTTTTAAATGGCTTTTTCAACGGAACCTGCAGTTCCGCTATTCGGAAATTGGTTATTTTCATGGCTATCCTAAAGGCACCGCGCAATACCCCGGTGTCTATTTCATTTGGGCAAACTCATCATAAACCATTTTAGAGATATGACCGATAATTTCGCGACCGTCTTTGTTCGTCGCCACCTTTTCGGTCAGAACACAAACGATATACGGCGAATCACCAAGGTAGATAATGCCGCCATCGTGCTCCAAAAAGTCGAGGTCACCAGTCTTGTGAGCGATGAGCACCTCTTCAGGCAGATATAGGTCCAGGCGACCACGCACTTGCTGCCGCTTGAGGATCTCCAGCATCTTTGCGCTGGCTTCCTGATCGACGTTCATACCGCGATAAATGCTCTCAAGGATCGCTGCAAAATCAGCCGCGCTGATGTAATTGTTGCGACCCATACGCACTGCTTCGCTGTCCATCATTTTGCGCTGCAGGCTGGCACTTTTCAAACCCATGCGGGCGATTTGTTGGTTTACATTTGCCATTCCCAGGCGATCAATCAACAGGTTCGTTGCAGTATTGTCGCTTACGATGATCATCAAGGTACAGATTTCTTCCAGCGAAAACGTGTGCCCGGCATTAAGCTCTTTTAGAATGCCGTCGCCACCGGTTTTGACTGCGTCAGTCAATTCGATCGTGTCTGTAAGTGACAGCATCCCTTCTTTTGCCTGCCTGAACAGCTCAGACATGATCATGAGCTTGATCGTACTGGCAGACGGGAAAACACGCTCAGGGTCGATCAAGACCTGGCGGTCATCGACCAGAGATTTCACAACTACTGAGGTTGAACCTTCCTGGTTGCCCAGGAAGGTTCTGATTTTTTCTTCAAGCATTTTTGTTAATTAAAGATGGCAAAGATCACGACGAGGATCGTCGAGAAGAGCACAATGGTAAGACCATACTTGACCATCGTCTTGACGTCCTTGGAGCGAGCCAGACCCATTTGACCGATCATGTCAGCTTCAGGGTATGCGAAGGATGTAATTTGCCCGGAAACCAGCAGGATCAAAGCCCAGAGTGGCATCGTGATTCCGAGCTGGTCAACAACACCCCTGAACATGCTGTCCAGAACAATGTTGTCTGCCGTAGCAGCACCACCGATACCAAAAATACCTGTGATGCTGGCAACCAGCGAGAAAATCACCTTGTTTCCGGAAGCCAGTAAGGGCTGCAGGAAGGACACCAGGCGTTCAAACGCGCCAACCCCGGCAATGAATTCGATAAAGGGGTTGAAGAGAATGAACATGATGAAGAGCCACATTAACCGTGAAGCGCCTTTGACAAACGTATCAATCAAATCGCCAACTTTCAGCCTGGCAGCCAAACCGGTCACAATCGTGGCGACAGTAATCGCCAAAATCGAGAATGCTGCGCCGCCTTTGATGAAGATGCCGTAAACGATCATACCCAGCATGGAGACCAGGAAACCGATGGTGGCTTGCTTGGTTTCGGCAGTTGCCTGGTATTCGCCTTGCGGGGTCTCAACGCCTTCATAAGCGTAGACTCCAGCGGTTTTCTTTTGGGCTCTCATTGCCCACAGGAAGGTGACCAACAGGACGATAATTGCCAGGGGCACACCAGCACCGAGCATGTATTGACCATAGCTCAGGTCGGTCAGACCGAGAATAGTCACGACTTGTGGCGTGTAGGGTCCGAGGAACATGCCCGTCAGACCAGCACCCAGGAAAGTGACCGCGACAGTCGAGGGGGTTACGCCAACTGCCGCCACCAGGGGGATGATGATTGGTGCGATAATTGCGTTCGCACCAGCTAGGGTTCCCAGCAATGCAACCAATACGGTGGAGCTGATCATTGTGGTCGCGACGGCTTTGGTTTCCGTGTTGACACCAACGCGCTTGACCAGGCTCATAACCAGGTTTTCAGCAACGCCTGTTTTCTGCAGGACCGCTCCTAACCCAGATCCGAGCATAATGATCAAACCGATCATACCCAGGAAGGATCCCAGCGAATCAGCGATAACGCTTCCAAAACTCGCGAAGGGTTGTTTGGTCAGAATAGCAGCCAGAACGACGCAGATAAATACGTTCATTACTGGGTGATAATCTTCTTTGAACGACAGGATTACATAAAGAATCAGAGGGATAAGGGCAAAGATGGGATCAATACCAAAAATCATAATATTCTCCTTTTTGTTTTTTTCTAATGTAGATTGAGGGTTGATCTATTGCCACTTCAAAGTATAAGTAATTGTGATTTTATGTCAATAGCAACTAACAAAATGTTACTTTTTTAACTTGACTAAAGCAGGAAAAAAGAGAGAGTGCCTGTCGTAATTGGGATAGGGATATTGCTAAGAAGAACTCTCTGATTGATAGACCGCTTGTCATCCTGAACTAAAGGGGGTTTGTCATCCTGAACAAAGTGAAGGATCTTGGCGTTGGCGATAAAGACCGTATAAATTCTTCGCCACTGAAGCTCATAATGACGCCTCTCAATCAATGCTTTTACCGAGTCTAGTCAAATAGTAATCAGCAAAACCAACCCCGTTGGTATCACGATTAATTTTCGGTCTTCAAAATCTGATCGCAGTTCATTTGCTGGGGCGGTCTGTATATGGTTGCGGTTATTGAAATCTGACGTTTGAGACCTCCCCTTACGTTTATGTATCAATATTTTTGCAGAATCATTTGGGCGAATGTGTCGACAGACCATTACCACAGAAAAACTTGGGTACAATCAAGACACCAGTCTCTCAGATTCTTTCAGGTATTTTTCTGGGAGTGTTAGAATTTGCTTACCTGGAGATTTTTATGAAGCTTAGCGACCGCGATGTTTTGATCGACCCATGCAACAACCTTGACCGCGTCAAGGATTATGGCTTTCCGCACACACTGCTTCGCGGTGGGCTCACCACGCTGGTGATCAGTCTTATTGTTCTCATCATCGGGCTGCGACCCGACCTTTTCAACCTTGACCGCGGTCTTTACATCGGTTTCACCCAGATCGTTGTCATTTTGATTGGTATCGGGCTGCTTACCATCGGCGCGAACAGCATTCTCAATGCTTTTTGGGCTTGCAGCGAAAAAACCTTGCTGGCTGATATCGGCACCCGCACAATTCTGACGGGTTATGTCATCTGTGTATTCACCGCCCTCGCCGATGCCTTTGGCTTTGGCACCAACCCACCCCCGCATGTCGTCCTTGGCACGCTGCAGAGCCGGGGTGTAATCATCGGTATGATCGTTATCTTGATTGGGTTGCTGTTAAAAGTGCGTTGGTCATCCAACCGCGCTGCACCATTGGAGCGAGAGGATGAAAACCAGCCTATCTGATCGGTTAACTTGAAAAACAACAGCTTTTCCCCCAGTTTCTTTTGTCTCCCAAACGGTCTGCGTATCTCGCTAATCCAAATCCAGACCGCGCCAATTGTTAGTGCCTGGATCTGGTATGACGTTGGCTCACGCAACGAACTCCCAGGGAAAACCGGTCTGAGCCATTGGGTCGAACATATGCAGTTTAAGGGCACAAAAAACTTTTCTGCCCAGGAGATGGAAACCTCGATCGCCCGCACCGGCGGATACAGCAATGCTTTTACCAGCCCTGACTGGACCGCTTATTTTCAGACCGTGCCAAGCTCTGCCCTGGAGTTAGCCCTCCGGTTCGAGGCGGACCGGATGATTAACAGTCTTTTCGACCCCATCGAAGTCGAGAATGAGCGCACGGTGATCCTCTCTGAACGCGAAGGCAATGAAAATGACCCCCAATTCCTGTTGGGTGAAATGGTTTCACAGGCTGCCTTCCAGCAGCATCCCTACCGAAATGAAGTCTTGGGTTCAACCGAAGACCTGCTCAACCTCACCCGCGAAGACCTGTATGGGCATTATCGGAATTATTACCAGCCTGCCAACGCCAATTTGTGCCTGGCTGGCTCGTTTCAGCCGGACAAAATCATGGACCTGGTTCATAAATATTTCGGGGAGATTCCCTCCGCGGAGACGATTAAATCGATTCCAGCTCCCGAACCTGAGATTACCGCGCCTCAGCAGCTTGAGCTGTTGGGAGCTGAAGAAACCAATTACATTCAAATCGCCTGGCGTTCCCCCAGAGCAAGCCACCCCGATTTCTTTGCCTACACCCTGGTCGAGAGCATTCTCAGCGGTCCTTCAGCGCTGAACATGTTCGGCACCGGCGGCATTGGCAACCGCAGCAGCAGGCTCTACCGCGAACTGGTCGAAAGCCAGCTTGCTGCCGGCATCTATGGCTCGCTCAGTGCCAGCATCGACCCGGGCACTTACAACCTCT
>JAAYZW010000038.1 GCA_012514645.1 Chloroflexota bacterium | reverse complement strand
TGAAAACCAGGCAGCTCCGCTAAATCAGGTTTGGAAGCGACATTACAAGAGGCGACCAGCTGATTAAATTTTTGAATGCGTCCAGCCAGCTGCGAAAGCGTTTGACCTTCGGTTTCGGTGAGCATCTTCATTATGAATAAGGCTGTACGCAGACCATCTCCTGTGCGGTGATTTTCATCAAGCAAAACAATGTGACCAGACTGCTCGCCGCCTAAACCAAGCTTGCCATTATGCTCGTTTTCTTGCGCGATTTCAAGCAGCGCCTCGGTCACATATTTGTCACCTACAGGCGTCAGTAGTAATTCAAATCCTTTTTCGGCAGCGAACTGCTTCAGAGCTCCATTTGCCATCACGGTGGTCACCAGGCAGTCGCCAAGCAACTGACCCTTGTGATGCAGGCGATCAGCCAACAGCGCCAGCATTTGGTCACCGTCAATCAGGTTGCCTTTCTCGTCCATCAAAATCACGCGATCGGCATCGCCATCAAAAGCAATCGCCAGGTCGGCGTTTTCTTTTGCCACAAGGTTAGCCAGAGTTCCAGGATTGCAGCGCAAATGCTCAGATCCGGAATTCGAATTGATGTTCTGCCCATCGTTTTCAGTGTGGATTGCGACCAGGTTTGCTCCCAGCCGTCGAAAAACCTCCGGTCCTGCCAACCAGGAAGCCCCATTGGAACAATCCATCACAATCTTGAGCGGGCGCAGGTCAAGCCCGGGCGTAGCAGCGATTAGATCCTGCAGGTAGGCTTCAAATAGAGCCGGGCTGGGCTCTCCAAGCGATTCATTTTCAAAACCAACCCGATCTCCCGGAATGCTTTCAAGGTTTTCTTCGATCAGGGTTTCCTGCTCAGGTGTGAGTTTCATTCCCTGGTCGTTGAGAAATTTAATGCCATTCTCCGGTGCCGGGTTATGAGATGCCGAAATCACGGCACCTGCGGTCGCCCCCACATAGCGGGTCAGATAGGCGATGCCGGGTGTGGGGATAATCCCAAGGTCCAGAACCCGCGCTCCGCTATCGCGCAGTCCAGCCGCCAGGGCACGCTGTAAAGTCAGACCTGAAACGCGTGTGTCGCGTCCAACCACAAACAAAGCTTTCTCGTGGTTATTATGATTTAAGCTTTCTCCTGCAGCCAAACCCAGTCGATAAACGAAAGCTGGGGTCATCACGCCTGTGCCAAATGTTCCACGAATGCCATCGGTGCCAAAATATCGGTTTTCAGCCATAGTTTTTATCCTCAATGTTATTCGATCACGATGTCAGCTACAACCGGAAGGTGGTCGGAGACGCTGTGAGCCAGGGGAGTGTTGACAATGTGGGCGTTATAGCTCACCAGGCGCCTGGCGGGAAAGAAAAACAGATGGTCAACCATGCCGGCTTTGGCAAGCGTGGCGGTTTGCTCTTCAGGAGTTAGGTGCACAAAACTGTGATCTCTGAGCATATCTTTGAGGGAATATTCAGTGACCTCGGCATTGAAATCGCCCATCAAAATTAGCGGGTGCTCCGGAATGAGGATGTGTTCTTCTGCCAACCCCAGCACCCGGCTGATCTGTTGCGAACGCGTTTGCCTGGCAGATTCGACTACGTCAGACCAGACGTGCTCGCCTCGCTCACCCACCAGTGTGGTCAGGTGAAGGTTCATAATATATGGGTAAGGTTCTGCCTTTAGCCGGGTCAGGATCACATAGCGGGGGTCAGTATTACGCGTGCCTTCATAACTCAACGGCTGAAATATGGGCACATTGCGGGGGACGCCTTCTTTGGTCGGGTTGCCGAGGCGCGCGAGGGGTGTGTTTGAAAAGATTGCGTTTCCTTTGGACCAATCCCACCAATCGTTAAAAAGACCATTGATCATCAGGTCTTTTTTTATTTGCATATGTTTCTTCATGGAAAGAGTTTCACCGTAATAATAATGGTCAAAACCGCCGTCCAAGCGCAAACGCTCCACCATGCTGTGATCGCCGCCATCGGCATCGATATATTGAGAAATTTCCTGCACGCCTAAAAAGTCTGGGTCGATATCGGTGACCAATTGAGCCAGTGCATGGGCTTTCCCGGTTGTTATTTCTGGTGATCCGGTGTAGTTCTTAACACCGCCGCCAAGATTGAGAGTCATGATACGCAATTTGAGCATAAAGTCACCGAAAGCTTTCTTAGTAAAAGAGAATTATACCAATCATCGGCGCTTCGATCGCCGACATAAGTGCTCGCTCCTGGTTATGACGAATAGGGCAGCTCGAGCACGAATTCAGCCCCTTTGCCAGGGATGTTTTGAGCATACAGTGTGCCGCCGTGTGCCTGAACAATCCGCCTTGAGATAGTCAACCCAAGCCCCAACCCTTCAGGTGTGCCTTGCCCCGCTGGCCGCACCCGGTAATAGCGATTAAATATTGTCTCCAGCTTTTTCTCGGGGATGCCGGGACCCTGATCGGCAATCAAAATACCTACCCGATTGATCTTTCGCAGGATCTTCAGTTGGATCTCACCGTTGACAGGGGAGTGTTGGAAGGCGTTTTGCAGCAAGTTTTCGAGCACGCGCTGCATAAGGTGCGGGTCGATATCCACAAAGATTTCATCAGGAGATATCGAAAAGTTGAAGGTGATTCCCTTTTTGCCAAACATACCCTCAAAACTGGTCAGAATTGCCTGGAGGAATACCTGGAGCTCGGTCTCAACTTTTTGAACTTCGAAAAGCCCGGCGTCTGTGAGCGTTAACAGGCGCAGGTCTTCCACAAGGTGTACCAGTTGTCTGTTTTGCAGCTTAATCAGCGCCAGTCCATCTTCATCAAAAGAGTAGACACCGTCCTCAAAGGCTTCGATGGTTGCTTTTTGAACACTCAGGGGTGTGCGAAGGTCGTGGGCAATATCCATGAGCATAAACTTTTGGATTCGTTGGTTTTTCTCAAGATCGGAAGCCATATCATTGATCGCTTTGCCCAATTCAGCCATATCGCGGTAAGGTTTAGTTGGGACGCGGACTCCTAATTCGCCCTTGGAAATCTTTTTGACCGCATCGATGGTCACTCCAATTGGCTTAAGCACTGTGTGGGTCATGATTAAAGACATCACCAATGCCACTAACATGCCCAGCAATGACGCCCGGATTGTGGCAACCTTCACCCTGTCAGCAATTTCGGTGTCAAACATGGGCAACAACTTATCGTTCAAACTGCCCGAGAACATATAAGCAACCGTGTTACCGTCAACCTTTAGGGGCGAGCCAACCTCGAGCGTATCACTCGTGACGATCATGCCGTGTTGGCTTGTATTTTCAGAGAGGAGAATCTCGCCGTTTGTGTTTACCAGGGTTAACCCATAGAGAAAGTATTCTTCTGGAATTTCCTCGGTTACCAGCTGTGAGATATTGACCTGGTCTACATCTTGCCAACCGTCGTTGCTTTGGTAATAGTTCTGAAAAAAAGCTTGAAAAGGTTGGGTGTCGGCAATTTGACTATTACGCATGTAATCTGTCACGGTCAAACGCAAAAACAAGATAGCAGCCAGATATGCCACAACGAGCGATAGCAGCGCTACCAACATGTAACTATACAACATCCTTACGCGCATTTACTTGACCAGACCTGCCTTGTAACCAACGCCAAAAACCGTCAGAATGAAATTCGCTCCAGGATCAATGGCACGGATTTTTTGGCGAATATTTTTAATATGAATATCGATTGTGCGCTCATAGCCTTCAAAGCGCCCCCCTTGAGTGTATTCCAGCAGTTCCAGGCGGCTAAACGCGCGGTCGGGTTCGGCGATCAGCTGAGCCAGCAGCTGAAATTCTGCCGGCGTCAGGTCGAGCGATTTCGAACCGACCGAGGCAGTGTGACCGCGAAGATCGATTTGAAGGTTTCCAAGCTTTAGTGTTTCGGGTTGGCTGGCTGGGCGGCTAAGCCGTCGCAAAACCGCTTTGACCCTGGCGACCACCTCCCGGGGAGAGAAAGGTTTGGTGATGTAATCATCCGCTCCCAGCTCCAGCCCAATCAGACGATCAACCTCTTCAATTCGGGCGGTGATCATGATCACGGGGACCTGTTCTTTTCTGCGCAACTCACGCAGCAGGTCGAGCCCGTCCATATCCGGGAGGTTTAAATCCAGCAGAATCAAGTCTGGTTTTTCTTGCTGCCAGAGCTGCAGCCCTTCGCTGCCGGTGAGCGCCGAAATCGGTGTAAACCCATTATGGCGCAGGTAGTCTTGTAAGATTTTGTTGAGGTTTTCTTCGTCCTCAATGATCAGTATTTTATGCATGTTTACCTTTACATAGAGATAATACCATTTAAATAATGTGCCAACAAATACATCAAATCAAGATTAAAAATGAGTGTGTTCTCAACACGGTCACATTATTATAGGATCATTCAGGACAGAATTAACTGACATTGAACAAAAAATTAAAAGGGGAAAGTTGACTGCTGCGATCACCGAATTGGTGTTGGACATCTTGACAATCTATCATTATCTTCAACCCCACAGAGACACTTTTTTAAAAGAGTGATATATTTGGCGGTGAATCATGGGGGTGACATTTTCGCTGGAGAATAACACAAACTAACGCGTTTATCTTGACCAAACACCGGTTTTGGGATAAGGTTAATCATCTTTATTTGAGGCGAGAGATGGCGCTCACGAAAAATCGAAGATCTCTTCCAAACCGATCACGGGCGGTAACTTGTTACGCTCGTTTTGTTGTTCTTACCCAATCCAATCAATCTAATAAAGGAGAAATTAATGTCTGGTAGTACAAATGCTTTTCAAATGGCGCAAGCTCAGTTCGACAAAGTAGCAGATCAGCTCGAGTTAGGTCAGGATGTGCGTGAAT
>JAAYZW010000037.1 GCA_012514645.1 Chloroflexota bacterium | reverse complement strand
GGCGCTCCCAGCCAAAAGCCTGGTAGAGCAGGTTATATTTCGGTGTCGAGGTGAGATATTCCTGCCCACGGATCACGTGTGTAATCGCCATCAGGTGGTCGTCAACCACGTTCGCGAAGTTATAAGTTGGAAAGCCATCTGATTTCAACAAAACCTGGTCGTCTAAAACGTCATTATCGATGGTTATTTCGCCGTAGACATGGTCAAAATATGTGCTGGAACCCTCATCGGGAATGCGTTGCCTGATCACAGGGATGATCCCCTCGTCAAATTTTGCTTTGACCTCTTCAGGAGTTAAATTGCGGCAGGGGTCACGGTAACCCTGAACGCGTTCGCCGGTTTCTTCAAGCGCGGGTTTGTCTTCCTTTTGATCAAAACAGTAGTAAGCATGACCGCTATCGATCAATTTCAAGGCGTATTCCTTATAAACTGGCAACCGCTGGCTCTGAACATAGGGTCCATAGCCACCGTCCTTATCAGGACCTTCGTCATACTCGATTCCAGCCAACTTCAGCCCGTTATAGATTGCCTGGACAGATTCAGGGATATTGCGATTTTGGTCTGTGTCTTCGATGCGCAAAATGAAGGTGCCGCGAGCTCCTTTGGCGGTCAGGTAGGCGTAGAGGGCTGTGCGCAAATTGCCGATATGCATATATCCGGTTGGGCTGGGGGCAAAACGAGTTCTGATCATGGTCACATCCGTTAGATTAAGATTATTCAAATCGTACCATAAAGTCTTTGAGAACTGAACTTCCTGCTCCAGGCAGGTAGCAATTAAAAATGTGAAAAAAAGCGATGCTTTTTTGCCCTAATAAAGTGCAAAACCTATCTATATAAGAGTACTGGGAAGTCCCAATCGTGAACAATCAAACACCGATTCCATAGTCAGACCTACACGAAAGCTTCGGTCAAATCACATGTCCGCTCAGGGCACCGGCACACTCAAACTTTATGATGCTCGACGATGTATTTCTTCAAATACTGACCGGTGTAGCTCTCAGGCACGGCGCAGACTTCTTCCGGTGTGCCCACGGCGATAACTTCGCCGCCGTTAATGCCGCCATCCGGTCCGAGATCGATGATCCAGTCAGCCACCTTGATGATGTCCATGTTGTGCTCAATAATCAGCACGGTATTGCCGTTGGCAACCAGTGCCTGCAGCACATCGATCAATTTGTGCACATCGGCGGCATGCAGCCCAACCGAGGGCTCGTCCAGCACGTACAGGGTCCGCCCGGTCGCGATGCGCGAAAGCTCTTTCGATAGCTTCACGCGCTGCGCCTCCCCACCCGAGAGTGTCGGCGCGGGTTGACCAAGCCGGATATACTCCAGACCGACATCGTGAAGAGTTTGCAACCGGCGATTGATTTTCGGGAAGGCATCGAAGAACTCAAGCGCGGTCTCCACGGTCATATCAAGCACTTCAGCAATATTTTTGTCCTTGAAGCGCACCTGCAGGGTCTCGTGGTTGTAGCGCGTGCCGTTGCAGACTTCGCACGGCACATAGACATCGGGCAGGAATTGCATTTCGATTTTTAACTGACCCTCACCCATGCAGGCTTCACAGCGACCACCTTTGACGTTGAAGGAGAAGCGCCCCTTTTTGTAACCGCGGATTTTTGATTCGGGCAATTCGGTAAACAAATCGCGAATGCTATCGAACAAGCCGGTATATGTGGCTGGGTTCGAGCGGGGTGTGCGTCCGATCGGGCTCTGATCAATATTGATGATCTTATCAAGGTGCTGAACGCCTTCAATCCGATCGTGAGCGCCAGGGTTGGTGTGCGCGCGCATCAGTTTGCGCGCCAGAGCGTTATATAGAATTTCCACCAGCAAGGTCGATTTGCCTGAACCGGAAACACCGGTGATGCAAACTAGTTCTCCGAGGGGAATCTCAACGTCAATACCTTTGAGGTTGTTTTCCCGGGCACCTTTGATCTTCAACAAATCGCCGGTACCTTTTCTGCGTTCGTCGGGCAGCGGCACGATCTTTCTTCCGGAAAGATAGGCACCGGTTATCGACCTGGGTTCAGCCTCGATCTCTTTGGTTGTGCCTTCTGCCACCAGCCAGCCACCATGTTCTCCGGCACCAGGACCAAG
>JAAYZW010000036.1 GCA_012514645.1 Chloroflexota bacterium | reverse complement strand
CAGGATGACAAGATGAAAACAGGATGACAAGATGAAAACGGGATGACATGATGAACACAAGGAAACAATTATTCAGACCAACCTGACCTACAAATTCCACAAACCTTGTAAACTTGACTTATACTTCGAATATCTGAAATTATTGGAGGCTTTATGGCACATACCTTTGGAACGGTTGAAGTAATTACAGGCTCGATGTTTTGCGGCAAAACGGAGGAGTTAATCCGCCGCTTGCGCCGCGCCACAATTGCGAAACAAAAAGTGCAGGTGTTCAAACCGATCATCGACAACCGCTACGCATATAGTAAAGTCATGTCCCACTCCGGTTTGGACTACCAGGCTATTCCGGTCGGATCTTCCCGGGAGATCCTCGAAATGCTGGAACCAGACGTTACTGTGGTTGGCATCGACGAAGCTCAATTTTTTGATGATGGCATTGTTGAAATCGCAAACGGTCTTGCTGATCAGGGCATACGGGTAATTGTGACCGGATTGGACACTGACTTTCGCGGTGAACCCTTTGGCTGTATGCCAATTATGACCGCCAAAGCCGATAAAGTCGATAAACTGGCTGCAATTTGTATGATCTGCGGCGAAGCCGCCACGCGTACCCAAAGGCTGGTGAATGGAAAACCCGCCCACTACAACGAACCGGTCGTTGTCGTCGGTGCTTCTGAAATGTACGAGGCGCGCTGCCGGCGCTGCCACGATGTACCGCGGGATTGAGGTGCCAGATGGTCCAGGATTACCAGGAATATATTGAAAAAGTCTTACTGACTGAAGAGCAAATTCAAGCTCGTGTGCGCGAACTCGGCGCAGAGATCAGCCGCGATTATGCCGGGTCAGAGTTGCTGATCATCTGTATTCTGCGGGGCGGGGTGATGTTTACAACCGACCTGGTCAGGCAAATTGATGTGCCTCTGGCGATTGAATTCATGGCAGTTTCCTCCTATGGCACTGGTGCGCGGCAGTCGGAGGGTGAAGTGCGCATCACGCTCGACCTGAACACGACCGTTGCTAGCAAGCACATTCTGATCGTGGAAGATATTATCGACAGCGGTCATACGCTTTCTTCAGTGATTGAGATGCTCAAGACGCGTGATCCTGCCTCGCTGTATGTTTGTACTTTACTCGACAAATTTGAGCGCCGCGAAGTAGAAGTTCCAATTCGCTATTGCGGCTTTAAAATTAGAAATGAGTTTGTGTTTGGCTACGGTCTGGATATGGATGAGTTTTATCGCAATTTGCCGTTCATAGGTACGGTTAATTTGGAGAAGTATGAAACTCCGCTTGGATAAGAATCTGGCGGATTTCCTGGGAGAGATCCAGCAGACAGTACCCGGGCAGAAAGTCTTCCTGGTTGGCGGCGCGGTCCGCGATCTTGTGATTCAGAAACCAGTGAAAGATTTGGATTTTGTTATCCAGACTGGTTCGGTTGAATTGGCACGAGCAGTCAGGCGAAGGTTTGATGGGGTTTGGTATACGCTTGATGACGAGCATCAAACCGCGAGGGTAATCCTGCGCCAGGGCAGGGAAGATGAACTGGTTCTTGACTTCACATCATTCATTGGTGAGAGTCTTGACGAAGATTTGAGCAACCGTGATTTCACTGTCAATGCCATGGCAATCGACCTCGATAAATTGGATGAAGTCATCGACCCGTTAGGCGGGCAGTCTGACCTGGCAGCCAAACAGCTGCGGCTGACCAACCAGGGTTCTCTGCAAAGCGATCCACTTCGTGTATTGCGAGCAGTGCGGATGGCGCGCACTTTTGGACTGGCACCAACATCCGAAACTCTTAGCCGAATCCGCTTGGCATCATATAATTTGAACCGGATTTCCGGCGAGAGAATTCGGGATGAGCTGTTGAAGTGCCTCGAGCTTCCCGGTTTGTGTGAAACTTATTTCCTCTTAAAGGATTATGGCATCCTTTTCCAACTCCTCTCTCGCGCACATAAGCTGAGCGGTTCGGGTCGTTCGTTTGCACAAAACGATGAAGAAGATTTTCCGGATATGGATGATTATCTTGAAGAGATTTATCTTCCAGATTGGTCAATGTCTCGCGGCGACTTTACGAAAAATCCGCTCCGGATTTTAGAAGAGTTGATTGTCAGTCTTAAGCAAGAAAACACTCTGCCATTGATCAATCAAGAAAACGGACTGAAAATCGAGCAAACTGCCAAAGAGCTCAGCCGCACACTTGCTGAAACTTTGCAGGGTGGGCGCAAACGAGAGCAATTATTGAAGGTCTTCGCATTATTTTTTCTGCATCATCCCGCGTTCGGAGATCGCAGTGTTAAACTCGATTGTCAGCAATTCTCACTGGGGTTGACGAACGCATTAATGTTTGGTCAAAAAGAAAACGCCTTCTTCTCACAGGTGTGCCTGGGATATATAAACATCGAAAAACTTTCCAGGCTCAAGATGTTGACTGCAGTTGAGATTTACCGATATTTCAGAGAGGTTGGCACTTTTGGTCTGGAGAGTGCACTGCTGCACAACGCGGTTCAGAATGCTTCAATAACACCTGACATTATGGTTTTGACGACCATAGAGAGGTTGATTCTTTCATGGTTCCAGGAGCATGAAAAGGTGATTAATCCGCCCCGCCTGATCGATGGGGATGACCTGAAAAAGGTTTTGCACCTTAAGCCTGGTCCGAATATCGGCGTATATCTTGAGGCAGTGCGCGAAGCCCAAATTGTTGGACAAGTTCAAACCCAAGACCAAGCGATGGAACTTGTTAGAGAAATGACCATGAAACGAGGAAACGTGAAAAGCAGTCTGACTGATATTGATATGGTTTACCAGGACGTTGGCACCGGAAAACCGGTTATGCTGCTGCATGGGCTGGCGCTGGATGGCAGTATTTGGAATGATGTCGTCAACCTGTATGCTGACCAGGCTCGTTTCATCGTCCCTGACTTGCGCGGGCACGGGCAAACTTTGACTGGTTTGGCAGATGGAACCTTAGAACAGTTTGCCGATGATATTGCTGCGCTGCTTGACCAACTTGAGATTAATAAAATCACCCTGGCAGGGCACTCGATGGGCGGCTATATTGCCCTGGCTTTTGCCGGGAAATACCCGCAGAGACTGGCAGGATTGGCGATGGTCACCAGCAACGCCCGCGCAGATAGCCCGGAAAAGCGGCGATCGCGGCTGGATGACGCTGACCAGGTTTCTGAAGCAGGCAGCAAACGCATCGCTGATGGCATGGCACCAAAATTGACCAGAATGCCGGATTTAGTCCAGCTGGGTCACCAAATAATCGCTAAAACGCTGCCTGAAGGGATCGCAAACATCCAGCGTGCAATCGCGAACCGCCCCAACCGCCTCGAAGTGCTGTCACACCTGGATATCACATTTTTGGCGATTGCTGGCGCAGATGACCAGTTGATGCAGCCTGAGGTTGCATTTGAGATGGCAGAAGCCTCCAAGCATGGGAAGGCGATTGTTTTGCCGGGTATCGGTCACCTGCCAATGTGGGAAGCGCCCGTCGCATTGGGCGCCTTGATCGTTAGTATTTTATAAGCTAAAGGAGTGATTATGGAGATACCAATTTTCAGATACATCGTGGTGATGCTTGCCGTGATTGTTGTGATCCGAATTGTCTTAAGTATTTCTATCAACAAGCAGGCAAAGGAGCAGCAGCAAGATGAAGAAGCGCTCGAACCAGCATCAATCGAAAGTCAAATTATCGAGGTGGAGGGCGGTCGACTAACTGAACAATCAGACGAGGAGGTCGACGATGCCTGATATTGATTGGATTCTGAAGCGGCGGAGCATACGCAAGTTCACCGACCAACAAGTTTCAAACGAACAAGTAACTACGATTCTCGAGGCGGCTATGGCAGCTCCGAGTGCCATGAATTTGAAACCATGGAAGTTTATTGTTGTTCGGGGGGAGGAGCAACTGGCAGAGCTGCGAAAAGCGCTGCCTTTCGGAAAAATAGAGGCGCCCTGCGCGATCGTGGTTTGTGGGGATTTGCGCTCGATCAAGCGACCGGCAATGGAGCGTTTCTGGGAGCAGGATTGCAGCGCCGCTACGCAAAACATCCTCTTGGCGACGACTGTGCTGGGTCTTGGCTCGGTATGGTGTGGGGTACACCCGATAAATATGATCGAACGGTCGGTTCGCGCGGTTTTGAAGATTCCCTCGGGTGTAATTCCGCTTAATGTGATCTTCCTTGGTTACCCAGCAGAAGAAAAACCACCCCGGACGCAATTTTCTGAGAACAACGTTTTTTCAGATAAATTCGGCAATCCTCGCGAAACGTAAGGCGGCTGCCGCGGTTTTTCAGGCGGATTCATTCGTAATAACGTAAATTACAGGTTTGGACAGGAATTACACACGAACGATAATTATCCTGTTCCCTAATACTATTGTTAATATTCGCTTACATTGATTCGTACCCCGTTTACATCATGGTAAAATCATCAATTGTGAAAATAACATTCTGATGAATGAGAATCGAATCTTTAGGAGGATTTTATGACAGAAAAAAAATGGGTCTATTTGTTCAACGAAGTTGACGAAGCTGAAGCCTATGCAGGCGATTGGGATGGCGTTCGCGCACTCCTTGGCGGCAAAGGTGCAAACCTTGGCGACATGACTCGAGCCGGGGTTCCCGTTCCCCCCGGGCTTACCATCACGACAGAAGCCTGTAACGCATTCCAGGTGACACGGGAATTTCCAGAAGGCATGTGGCAGCAAGTTCTTGATGCCCTTAAGGTTGTTGAAGAACAATCTGGCAAAAAATTCGGTGATCCCGCCAACCCTTTGCTCGTTTCCTGCCGTTCCGGCTCCAAATTCTCCATGCCTGGCATGATGGACACTGTCCTGAACATCGGTATAAATGACGAAGTCGCAAAAGGACTGGTTGAAAAGAGCGGCGACGAGAAATTTGTCGAAGACTCTTACCGCCGTTTGGTTCACATGCTCGCAACTGTAGTGATGGGTATGGATGATGAGCTATTTGAAGAGCCACTGCAGGCTTATAAGCAGGAAAAAGGCTACAAGAGCGACACCGAAATGACTGCCGAAGACTGGGCTGCGATTACCGAAGAGTACAAAAAAGTAGTTTTGGAGTACAAAGGCTCAGATTTTCCGCAGGATCCTTACAAACAACTCGAACTGGCGGTTAAAGCCGTTTTTGATTCCTGGGATTCCAAACGCGCTGTCGATTATCGCCGCCGCGAGAGTATTCCGGACGATCTTGGGACTGCTGTCAACGTTCAGACCATGGTGTTTGGCAACATGGGCGGCGACTCCGGCACCGGTGTCGCATTTACCCGTGACCCCCAGACTGGCGAAAACGTCATGTTTGGTGATTACCTGATGAATGCCCAGGGTGAAGATGTGGTTGCCGGTATTCGCAACACCTCCAAAATCTCTGGTTTGAAAGAAGAAATGCCCGAAGTTTACGAGCAGTTTTTTGACATCACCGAACGACTCGAAAACCATTACAAAGACATGCAGGATGTCGAATTTACCATTGAACACGGCAAACTCTGGATGCTGCAAACCCGTAACGGAAAACGTTCTGCCAAGGCTGCTGTCAAGGTTGCCCATGACATGGTTGAAGAAGGTCTGATCGACAAGAAAACCGCGCTGCAGCGAGTGACCCCCGAGCAAATCGACCAGATGCTGCATCCTCAGTTCTCCCTTGAAGATATTGAAGCAGCCAAGAAAGACGGTCGCTTCTACGGTCATGGCGTCAATGCCTCGCCCGGTGCTGCTGTCGGTCGTATCTATTTCGATGCAGATACCGTCGAAAAGATGCACAACCTTGAAGGGCAGGATGTCATCATGGTTCGCCCGTTCACCAAACCCGAGGATATTCACGGCATGCTTTCTGCAAAAGGTATTTTGACCAGTGAAGGCGGCGCTACATCTCACGCAGCCGTGGTTGCCCGCCAGTTTGGTGTGCCTTGCGTGGTTGGCGCTTCGGACATTGCTATTGACATGGCAAAACGCCAGATGACCTGCAACGGTATCACGATTAAGGAAGGTGACTGGATTTCCGTTGATGGTACTTTTGGTGATGTTTTTGTCGGACAGATGAATTTGACCACCCCGGACCTTTCTGAACAGGAAGAACTGCTGACTTTGTTGAACTGGGCTGACGAAGTTTCTCGTATGCAGGTTTGGGCAAATGCTGACTACCCGAATGACGCCAGACGCGCACGTATCTACGGTGCCAAGGGTATCGGTTTGTGCCGCACTGAGCATATGTTCTTTGACCCCGAGCGCTTACCTGACGTTCAGAAGATGATCATGAACGCAGAAGCGACTCAGCGCATGATTGATAACCTGGAAAGAATTGAAAATTCCTTAGCTAGCGGTCGCCACGAAGGTCGCGGGATGACTGAAGAGGATATGCACAAATTCAGGGCTGAACTCGAAGTCGAAAAGGCGAAGATGGCATCTTCTCCTATAGCCCAGTCATACTTTGGCGCTTTAGAGAAAATCCTGCCACTACAGCGTGGTGATTTCTACGGTTTGTTCGAAGCCATGACTGGTTTGCCGGTGATTATTCGCCTGATTGACCCACCCTTGCACGAGTTCCTGCCTTCAATGGAAGAACTTTTGACAGAGGTTGCGACAATGCGAGCCAAGGGCATCACCGAAGGTTTCGCTGAAAAACAGCACATGCTCGAGGTTGTTCAGGGACTGCACGAAAGCAACCCGATGATGGGTCTGCGCGGTATCCGCCTGGGCATCATTTACCCTGACATCATGAAAATGCAGGTGAGAGCAATCTTTGAAGCTGCCTGCGACGCGAAGTTGAATGGCATTGATGCGCACCCCGAGATTATGATCCCTCTAACAGGGCATGTGAATGAACTTAAAAACGTTCAGCCCACCCTGCTAAAGATCGCAAAAGATGTGATGGCTGAAAAGGGCGTTGAGGTTGAGTACAAATTTGGTACCATGATCGAAATCCCGCGAGCTTGTATGACCGCTGGTGAGATTGCCGAATATGCAGAGTTCTTCTCCTTTGGCACGAACGACTTGACCCAGATGTCATTTGGCTACAGCCGAGACGACGCTGAACGCACTTTCCTGAGTGTTTATGTTGATAAGGGCATCCTAGAAAAGAACCCCTTCCAGCAGCTGGACCGAGACGGCGTTGGGCGTTTGATGAAACGTGCTGTTGTTGAAGGGCGCGAAGTTCGTCCTGACCTTGAAATTGGTATCTGTGGTGAACATGGTGGTGACCCCAGCTCGATCGAGTTTTGCCATATTCTTGGCAACAACTACGTCAGCTGCTCGCCCTTCCGTGTGCCGCTGGCGAGACTTGCAGCCGCACAGGCAACACTGAAGCACGGTTAGAATCATTGATTAGTAACAAAAACGGCTCCCACAGTGTAGTGGAGCCGTTTTTGTTCATGTCATCCTCAGAGCGAAAGATGACAATTATTAATTACCGTAAATCAAAGCATAGGTATGATAAATTTCGACGATCCGGCGCAGGTAAGTGCGTGTTTCAAGAAAACGTACTGAGTTAAGAAACACATCGGGGTCATCACCAACCTGTTCAATCCACCGCAGGGTGTTGCCCGGTCCGCCATTGTAAGACGCCAGGGCGTGATAAGCATTGCCGTCAAACAAGAATAATTGCCTGGCGAGATAATTTGTTCCCAACGCCAGGTTGTAAAGTGGGATGGCGAGATCTGCCTGCGAATAATTGGGCGGGTAGCCGATGTCACCGGCAATCTCGGCAGCTGTGGCAGGCATCAACTGCATCAAGCCGCTGGCACCGACCCTGGAATAGGCATGGGCGGCGAAATGGCTTTCCTGGTAGATCAGGCTCAAAACCAATGCGGTGGGTATGTTGTATCGCTCGGCAACTTCTTCAATCCAGGGCAAATAATATAAGCCATATTCGACATGGGCAAAATAGGGCGGATAATTGGTTGAGATCGGCATTTCGTTGTATCCAGCCAACCTCGAAATCGAGCGGCTGGCTTCGAGAGCTGACTGATAATACCCAAGCTCCAGAAAAACCTTGATTAAGCGAAAACTGTTGAGCGCGTCATCTTTATAGGCATTGCGCAGTGCTTCGAACTCCTGGGCTGCCTGGCTATATAAACCAAGCCGGTGAAATTCGACACCTCGTAAATATCGCGAATCTCCGAATAATTCGGAGCTATAGTCCACATTGATATCTGCGGGCAAGCTAAAGGCTGTTTTGAGCCACTGAGCGGCAACCAGGCGTTCGTTCTCCAAGTCTGGTTGCTCCCCAAGTTCAAAGTTCTGGAAGATCGGCTGATCATTGAGCAATTCCGCCGCTCGAATGCCATAGTAGCCATAGGGATCCTGGTTTGCAGCAGATTGCCAATAACCACGTGCCGCAGGCAAGTCGCCCTGTGCCTGGCTAACTTTACCAAGCCAGAAATTCGACCCTGATTCTTCCAGTGTTTCCGGGATGGCGATCAGGTGTGCCCGGTTGAAATTATCAGCAGCTTTATCGTAATCACCGAGTTCATAATAGAGCGTGCCACCGAAGAAAAGACCGTTGAAGGCTTCTTCAGCGAAAGGAAATTCGAGCGCGATGCGTGTCCATGAATCGGCGGCTTCTTTTAACTGCCCGTCGAGAAAGTAAAAATTTCCTGCCATCTGCAGCAGTTGAGGGGCTTCGGGGTCTGAATTTGGCGCTGCCACGAATGCCAGGGTGGTCTCAAGCGCTAATTTCAACTGACCCATATAGGTGTTTTGGGTAGTAATGATGTTTTCGATGGCACTGAAACGGTAATCGCTTTGAGGATAGGTTTTTATTAAATCGTTCCAGAGCGCAATGGCTTCCTTATCTTCCTCGGTTCCCCCCATCGCGTTTGCAGCCAGCCGTTCTGCGGAAAGCGAGCCAGCTCGAACCAAACCTTCAGCGCGAATACTCAAAGCTTTAAAATATATGGCTTGGTCCTTCGATAAACCGTCACCCGCCAGATAGCGATCGAAGGCTTCAATAGCGAGTGGATATTGAGCGACGTTGTAGTTGATGATACCGCGTTGCACGTCGTCAACGGTCTGGTCAGCATCGAGCAGCATCACCAGGGCGGTGTAGGCATCGTAGGCAAAGGGGTAGTTTGTGACCGAATCATGCAAATAGGTGTATGCCTCCTGCTCGCTCTCCTGGGCGATTAAGATTCGGGCGATCAGCAGGTTCATCTGCGCCTTGGTGTAATCGCTGGTGGTGTTGAGCAGTATCTCTTTGTAAATCCCCAAAGCCAGGTCGATTTGACCGAGTGTTGAGTAGCTGGATGCCACTTTGAGAGCGGCAGCAGTATTGTTGGTCAGCTGGGGTGCCAGGTAAGCCTTTCGGTAGGCTTGCAGAGCGCCATCGGTGTCACCTGACTCTGCCAAAAGGTCACCGATGCGCAGGTTCACTTCCGCCTCGATCATCTCGGGTTGAGCCTGGACATACGCCTGGTAATAGACGAGCGCGTCTTGCTCCAGCTCCTGCTCGAGACTGATTTGCGCCAGGATGAAGTTAGCGCGTTTGGCTGGCAGGCTGTCAGGGAAATGGGTTTGTAGTTCCTCGAGGGCACGTTTTGCCTGAAAGAGGTCACCCTGTTTGAAATAGGTCAGTCCTTTGCCAAAAAGCGCGGCAGACTGGATTTCGACTGGCGAACCGGAGGTATTGACACTATAGAGCGCCAGTGCCTGCTCATAATCGCCAAAAGCCAGCACTCGGTCTGCTTCGGCAAGCGTGGTTTCGGAAGGCGGGGTCTCTTCGATTTGGTAAGTTGGCATTGGCACGATTGCCACTGTCGCGGTTGGGCTGGGTGTTTGTGTGGGAGAAACTGGCGGATTGCTTATTTGCCTACAGGCGCCCAGCAGAATACTGAAGACCACAATGACGATAAATGTTCTCGAAAACCTAACAGATTTCATTGTTGACTTATAACCGAGAGGATTCGGCTTGTCAAATCAGTTTGCAGGGTAAAAATTCAAAGAGACACGCACTGCGCATTCTGTTAACTGAGTTTGTGAGCGCTCAGCCGGCTCCTCAGCACCGCAAGCGGTTCATT
>JAAYZW010000035.1 GCA_012514645.1 Chloroflexota bacterium | reverse complement strand
CTGTCCGTGAATACAATGTATCAGCTTATTGCTTTGATGCCGCCTGGTTATGGAAGAATTTGAAAAACATTCAAACATCACCAAAGGGTGAATACTACGTTACCGACCTGGTTGCCATGGCGACCGAACAAAACAAAAAGCTCGATTCCTTTGTGCTTGACGACCCCACTGAAGGCTTGGGTATCAACACACGTGTTGACCTGGCAGACTGTGAAGCAGCGATGCGGAGACGCGTGATCAGGCAGTGGATGCTTGACGGGATCACATTCCTGGACCCCGAAAGCTGCACGGTCGAAAGCGACGTTGCCCTTGGTCAGGATACGACCATTCTGCCCAACACCCACCTGCGTGGGAAAACAAGCATAGGCGAGAATTGCCAGATCGGTCCGGACACTACACTGACTGACACGGCAGTTGGCAATGACTGCACAATCACATACAGCGTGACTGAACGAGCGACTCTCGGAAACCACGTCAGCATTGGTCCGTTTTGCCACTTGCGCAAAGACGCGGTGCTTCGAGACGGCGTCCACCTGGGTAATTTTGGTGAAGTGAAAGATTCGCAGTTGGCGGAAGGCGTCAAGATGGGGCATTTTTCGTACATCGGCAACGCAACGATTGGAAAAAATGTCAATATCGGCGCGGGGACAATTACCTGCAATTATGATGGCAAAAGCAAGAATCATACCGAAATTGGAGAAAATACATTTATTGGCAGCGACACAATGTTGGTCGCTCCGGTGAAAATTGGCAAAAATGCCAGAACAGGGGCAGGGTCTGTGGTTACTAAAGATGTGCCAGACGAAACACTGGTTTTTGGTGTGCCCGCCCGCCCGAAAGAAAGAAAGGATTAATGTGACGGAATCTATATTGCTTGGAGGTTTGTGGATAATATTCCTGGTATTAACCCTGATCTCCTCGGCAGCTAAATCATCATTCACCCATGTTCGGCTACCCTGGCTGCTGAGCTTGCGCGTCGAAAATCAGAGCAAGGTCGACAAAACCATCGCCCTGATAGAGAAGCGAGGCTTGCGCACTGCCCTAAGACTGGGATTGATCATTACCCATTACATGCTGGCTGGAGTATCTGTTTTGCTGCTGGACCGCTTAACGACCATCCAGAATATATGGCTGATATTGTTGATTTTGCTCCTGGTGATTATCATCGTCACTGCGTTGGAATTCTTGGTCGAACGCAAAATTTTAGCCTCACCCGAAAAATCCGCTCTTGGCTGGACCGGCGCTGCCAGCGCGATCAACTTCCTGGTTGCCCCACTTACCCGCCTAATGACCTCTGTTTTGGGTCAATTTGCAGAAAATGTCACGCTTTCTGTAACCGATGAAAGCTTGCGCGATTGGGTTGAGCAAGACCAACCCGAAAGCACACTTGACCAGGGTGAACGAGAGATGATCTATTCGATCTTCCACTTCAGCGAAACCATGACAAAAGATATCATGGTCCCGCGTATGGATGTGTTAGCCATGGACGTGAACACCACAATTCGGGAAGCCAGGCAGGAATTCATCAATG
>JAAYZW010000034.1 GCA_012514645.1 Chloroflexota bacterium | reverse complement strand
TGTCGATGATCGCTGTCGGGGTCATCGCCGCATTTTTAATCATCCTGTCTTCTTATAACATCAAAGAGCGGCGGGAGTTCAGCCAGGTCGACGAACCGCTGGGCTGGTGGGAAGCGATCAAGAGCACTCTGACGAGCAAGTCTTTCATCATCTTTGTGACCGCAAATTTTATGATGACCTTCATGTTCTCGATTTGCATGGGTGCGGTCTATTATGTCGCAGATTACGTTACCCAGGCTGGTGTCATCCCGCTTCTGGCGGCGTTGTTTATCCCACTGACGATCGGTGTCCCCCTGGCACAATTTACGCTCAAGCGGCTTGAGCCGGTGGTGGCGTTGCAAACCTACCTGTTGGTTTGCGGCGTCAGCCTGATAGTACTCACGTTTTTACCAGCAACTCTTATCCCCGTCAGCATCGCGGTTTTTGGATTCGGATATTCCGGTGTCCAGGTGATCACCTATTTGCTGCTTGGGCAGGTGATCGACGAAGATGAGGTGCGCACGGGAGTGCGGCGGGAGGGCTCGTTCTTTGGTGCAAATGCCCTGGTCACCAAGCCAGCACAGTCACTTGCGGTCACCATCACAGCCATGGCGCTGGCAGCAGGTCATTTTGTTACCAGGGAATCAAACGCTGGCGTGATTTTTTTGAACCAACCCGAATCAGCGCTTTTCGCGATCAGGGCTGTAATGGGTTTAATCCCTGGGGTCACCTTACTGCTTGCAGGGATAATTTTATTCGCGTTCCCCCTGCGCGGACAACGCCTGAAAGAGGTTAAGCAAGAAATATTACGGATGCACCAGGAGAAAGCTGAGAAACTGGAAACCCTCGACGCCCAAACGGATATTGGAGGAACATTATGAAAAGTTATCGTAAAGAATTAACCATCTCCACTCCCACCCGCCGCGCTTTTGTCAACATTACCCGGGAGGTTGAACGCGCCCTGGCTGAGAGCGGAATCCAGGAGGGGTTGCTGCTGGTAAACCCCATGCATATCACCGCCTCGGTATTTATTAATGATGATGAGAGAGGACTTCATTTTGATTATGAGCAGTGGTTGGAGAAAATCGCGCCGCATGCCCCAATCGACCAATATCGACATAATGATACTGGCGAAGACAACGCTGATGCTCATATCAAACGCCAGGTCATGGGGCGCGAGGTTGTGGTGGCAGTGACCCGTGGACGATTGGATTTTGGCACCTGGGAACAAATCTTTTACGCCGAATTTGATGGCAGGAGACCAAAACGGATTCTAATAAAAATCATAGGCGAATAAAGCTTGTATTTCGCCGAGAGTTTATACATCTTCTCGCAAACGAAAACCTCTTTTTTTATAATATTGTTAAGTAAAAAGTAATTATAAAAGGAGAAAGAGCATGAACCACAAGAAAGAATGGATGAAGACCCCGCTGGAATTACCTGAGCTTCCCTACGCAAAGGACGCTTTGGCTCCGGTTATTTCAGAAGAGACTATTGAATACCACTATGGCAAGCACCACAAAGCCTATTATGACACCACCAAAGATTTAATCAAGGGCACCGAGCTGGAAGGCGCTTCACTGGAAGAAATCGTTGAAGCCTCCGCAAAAGACCCCTCAATGAAAAAGCTGTACAATAACTCCGCCCAGGCCTGGAACCACAACCTCTATTGGGAGCAATTCGCACCCGTCGGTCAGGGCAGCATGCCCGCGGAACTGGAAGCGATGTTGAAGGAAGCTTTTGGTTCAGTTGACGAATTCAAGAAGAAAGTTGTTGAAACAGGCGTTGGACAATTTGGCAGCGGCTGGATCTGGCTGGTGCTGAAGGACAGCAAGCTGGATGTCTACTCGACCCCCAACGGCGACAACCCCTGGAAAGATGGTAATTACCCCGTGTTTGGGTTGGATGTCTGGGAGCACGCTTATTACATCGATTACCGCAACGCGCGCAAGAAACACCTCGAGGAAGTTCTCGAGAAGATTGTAAATTGGGACTACGTCTTGAGACTGATCAAGAAATACCAGGCTCAAGTCTAATAACTCACCTATTGTTTTACTTTTCAAAAAAGGCGACCTCCGGGTCGTCTTTTTTGCAGATGTCATAGTTACCTGATCATATCTTTTTTTTGTTGAATATTTCTTTCGTAAATTGTGATTGAAAGCGGAGGCGCCATAGATCTCGTGCGCAAGTGCTTTGGAACATCTCCAGTCTCAAGCTGCGAAAGAAAGAAGATCTTCGCTATAAGGTCCTGGTCTCAGTAAGACCGTCGCTTGTTCCATTTCGCAACCTTGGGCGACAAAGACCTCTCCCCCTCCTCGTGACCTTCGGGGTTGCCTGAATAGAGTAGATATTTGCAGTTACAACAGCAAAATTCCCATATTGCGCTTATAAGTGCAATTGCAGTTACAACCGCAAAAACGTATATTTGCAATTACAACTGCAATATTGTATACTCGGGACAGGTGACAACATGATCGCAATTATCGGAGATATCATAAAGTCTAAAGCCCTTGCTGATCGACGGAAAACTCAGGAAAGCCTGTATGGAGTACTCCAGCAAATCAACCAGCGATACGCCGAAGTTTTGGCATCCAAATTCACGGTCACATTAGGCGACGAATTTCAAGGCGTCCTGACAAACGCAAATG
>JAAYZW010000033.1 GCA_012514645.1 Chloroflexota bacterium | reverse complement strand
TTTTATGCTTCCGACTATTTCGAGCCACTCTACGAGATGGCGATTAAGCTGATCAACAAAGGTAAAGCCTTCGTTGACGAGCTTTCTTTCGACGAAATGCGCCAATATCGCGGCACGCTCACCGAACCCGGTAAAAATAGCCCCTGGCGCGACCGCCCGATTGCCGAAAACCTCGACCTGTTCGAGCGCATGCGTGCTGGCGAATTCCCCGATGGAAGCCTGACCCTGCGCGCCAAAATCGACATGACCTCGCCCAATATGAACATGCGCGACCCGGTTATGTACCGCATCCTCCACACCGAGCACCACCGCACCGGTAACGAATGGTGCATCTACCCGATGTACGACTTTGCCCACGGACAGTCAGACTCGCTTGAGTGCATCACCCACTCGATGTGCAGCCTCGAATACGAAAACCACCGCCCGCTCTACGATTGGTTCCTCGACGAGCTCGAGATCTTCCACCCACAGCAGATCGAATTCGCCCGCCTCAACCTGACCCACACGGTCATGTCGAAACGCAAACTGCGAAAACTTGTCGAAGAAGGGCATGTCTCCGGCTGGACAGACCCGCGCATGCCCACGCTCGCTGCCATGCGCCGCCGCGGCTATCCGCCCGCCGCCATCCGCGAGTTCATCGACACGATCGGCGTTGCCAAATCTGACAGTTTCGTTGAAGTCGAACTGCTCGAGCATATCGTCCGCGACCAGCTCAACCTGACCTCGCCGCGCCGTATGACAGTGCTCGATCCGCTTAAAGTGGTTATCGAAAACTACCCCGCCGACCAGGAAGAAGAATTTGACGTGCCCGATTTTCCGCACGACCCTGAAAAATCTGCCACCCGCAAGCTGCCTTTTGGGCGTGTTATCTACATCGAGCGGAGCGATTTCGAAGAAACCCCGCCGCCCAAATATTTCCGCCTTTCGCCCGGTCGCGAAGTGCGGTTGATGAATGCTTATTACATCACCTGCACCGACCTGATCAAGGACCACCAGGGCAACCTGCTGGAAGTTCATTGTACCTACGACCCCGAAACGCGCGGCGGCATGTCGCCTGACGGGCGCAAGGTCAGGGGCACCATCCATTGGGTCGCCGAAAATCACGCCATCAACGCTGAAATCCGCCTCTATGAGCAAATGTTCGCCGACGAACACCCCGAAGACCTGCCCGAGGGTGAAACCTTCATGGAGAACTTCGACCCTGATTCCAAAAAGGTGCTTATGGCAAAGCTTGAACCCTCGCTGGCAGCGGCAGAGGTTGGCGAAGTCTTCCAGTTCGTGCGTAACGGTTATTTCACGCTCGACAGTGAGGATTTCACGCCTGGCGCCCTGGTCTTCAACCGCACCATCGGTCTGGTCGACACCTGGGCAAAGATGCATAAATAGGTAATCGGGAAAAGGAATCAGGATCACCTGTATTCCTGACCTTTAGTAGTGAAGGGTCAGATCTTTCTATTCCCTTTCGCTGTCAGCTTTCAGCCGTGTGCGCAGCTGATATGGTAAAATATTCACCTATCGGGGGCCTGTAGCTCAATGGCGGAGCAGGCGGCTCATAACCGCTTGGTTGAAGGTTCGAATCCTTCCGGGCCCATGTTTCATTTAATCACCATGCTTTGTACCATCCCGAGCACCGTAGGGCGAGATTGGAGGTGCCGGATAATTCCATTGTCAAGAGCGTATTGCACCTCCAATCCACCGTTATTTCATTGGCGCAAATGGTGGGTTGGGGTATGCGAAAAATCATATCGGCGGATTGAGGGCACGTCACATTTCCGTCGATTTTATTCCCGGGTTCCCTCAATCTCGCCCTACGGGCACCTAATCACGATATTTGCGATATTCTGTGTTTTTACGACGGATTGAGGGAGGCAACATCACCGACAAACCAACACCCAACCCCCTCAATTACGCCCTGCGGGTGCGATCATGGTTGGCTTAATCAGAGCAGCCATCCCATACAGGAGGCGGGCGTTGGTAAGGGTTTCTGCAAAGAAATTTTTTTGGTTCTCTCGTCAATCTTCTCCAAACCCTACACAAGGTGCTTTTGCAAACTTATCAGTCTTATATAATAGCCTTAGCACCGGGCTCGAGGTGCAAACGTCGGGCGAACGAGATCGACATATTTACTAGAGCAGGAAGAGAACCATGAGTGAAACAGCAGTGATTGCAGGCGGATGCTTTTGGGGGATTGAGGCACGTTACCAACAACTAAAAGGGGTCCTCGATACCGAAGTAGGCTACACCGGCGGGCACATTGAAAACCCCACTTACCGGCAGGTTTGCCAGGATGTTACCGGGCATGTAGAGGCGGTTAAGGTGGATTTTGACCCCAAGGTGATCAGCTATCGCGAGATTCTCATGGCGTTTTTCGATTATCATGACCCAACTTTGTGTCACGACAACTGCATGACGCAAAGTTCGCAATATCGCTCGGCAATTTTCACGATGAATGAGGCGCAAGCCGAGATCGCCGCGAAGGTATTGCAGTACCAGAAAGACAACAACAGATATGACTGCGAGATTGAAACGGTCATAAAGCCGGCGTCTGAATTTTACCTGGCAGAGCCGTATCACCAGGACTATTACAAGAAGCACAATTTGATTGACATGGAATCACTTTGTTGTTGACACAAGGCTGATTGAAAACGGTTATAATCCCGTTATGCCAAATACAGATACAACCAATAACGCCAGGGAAAAGCGCATCGCAATATTAATTGACGGTGACAACGCCCAGTCGTCTTTAATTGAACAAACCGTGGTAGAAGCGAGCCGATATGGCAACGCAACGATTCGCCGCATTTATGGTGACTGGACCTCAACCAGTATGAAATCCTGGAAAGAGACGCTTAACTCGTACGCATTCCAGCCTTTTCAACAATTCAGCTACTCGGTCGGCAAAAACGCGACCGATTCGGCGATGATCATCGACGCGATGGACATTTTGCACGATAACCAGGTGGACGGTTTTTGCCTGGTCTCGAGCGACAGCGATTACACCCGGCTGGCGACGCGCCTGCGCGAAAGCGGCAAACTGGTGGTGGGAATCGGGAAAAATCTGACCCCCCGGGCGTTTGTGTCGGCTTGCGATGTCTTTATTTACACCGAAAACCTGGAAAAGCGTGAGCGCCAAAAGCGCCAGGCTGCCGCCAAGCAGAAAATGAGCAAGGAAGAACAGGACTTGATCGATAATATCGAAGACGCGATCGAGATGGCGGGCACGGATGACGACGGTTGGGCGCGGCTTTCTGAGGTGGGAACGGCGCTGCGTAGGATTGACCCCGGGTTTGACCCGCGCACATATGGCGCGAAACAATTGGCGTCGCTTGTGCGGACGAAGAAAACTTCTTTCGATATCAAAAAGCTGCCGGGCAAGTCGACGATCGTGGTGCGGACGAAGGACGAATCCTAATCTTTTGCGGGGTAGCCGGTGATGTCCTGGATCTCTTTGTATAGAGGTGAGAGCCGGTCGTACAATTTCAGATACACGCGCTTATAGAGTTCTTCATACAAGGCGTGATTCTCCGAAACAGGTTCAAAAGTAGCGCTGGTGCGTGTCATTTGGGCAACCGCGGTTTCGAACGAGGGCTGCAAATTTAACCCTACCGCGAGGTCCATGGCAGCACCAAGCCCGCTGGCTTCGTAGACGTGTGGGCGGCTGACCGGCAAGCCAAAGACATCGGCGGTCATTTGGAGGGCGGCATCGCTTTGGGAGCCTCCACCGGAAACGCGCACCTCGGTGATCGGCACGCCGCTGCGCTTCGTGGTGCGCTCGGCGCCTTCCCGGAGGGCGTAGGCGAGCCCTTCAATAATCGCGCGGTAGATATGCGCGCGGGTGTGGACGCCGCCAAAACCGATAACGCCGCCTTTGGCTTCGGGACCGGGAGATTTGAGCCCTGGTGCCCAATAGGGCTGGAGGACTAATCCCATTGAGCCGGGGGGGACGGACTTGACCAGATCGTCGAACAGAAATTCGGGGGCGATGCCGCGGGTTTGGGCGAGGCGCTGCTCGTTGAGCCCGAATTCCCGCAGGAACCAGGAGACCATCCAGTAGCCGCGGAAGAGTTGGATTTCGAGCGAATAAGCACCGGGGACGGCAGCGGGGTAGGGTGGGATGAGCGGGATAACTTCGATGTAGCGCTGGTGGATGGTGTTGATGGTGGCTGCGGTGCCGTAGGAGAGGCAGCAGATGTTGGAAGCTAGGGTGCCGGAGCCGAGGACTTCGCAAGCTTTGTCGGCGGCAGCGGCGATGAGAGGCAAGCCGGCAGGGATTCCGGTGTCAGCGGAGGCTTCGGCGGTTATTTCACCCAACAAACCGGTGGGCGGTACGAGGTCGACCAGCATTTCAGGGTGGACAGGAATGGCTTTCCATTTCCAATCAAAGCTGCCCGACCAACGGTGGTTTTTATAATCGAAGGGCAGGTGGGCGACCTGGCAGCCGATCGAGTCGACGAATTTGCCAGTCATGCGATGGGTGAGGTAGCCGGAGAGCAGCACGATTTTGGCGGTGTTCTGCCAGATTTCGGGTTGGTGGGTGGCGATCCAGTTGGTTTTGGCTTCAGCCTGCAGGTAGCGGATGGTGCCGGTCATGCCGGAGATGCCGAAGATGAGCCCCCAGATTCCGCCGATGTTAGGCAAGCCGGCAGCGCGACGCTGGTCTGACCAGTGGATGCTGGGGCGGAGGGGTTGACCTTGGGCGTCGAGATTGATCAGGACGTTGCGCTGGGTGGTAATGGCAACACCAGCGATTTTGGTTTTGTCGACGCCAGGTTGCAGCCAGAGCTGCTGGCAAGCCTGGCAGAGGCTCTGCCAAAAGACCTGCGGCTCAAGCTCTGCCCACCCCGGTTTTGGGGATGCATAATCTGGCAGGGGGATTTGGGCTTTGGCAAGCAGGTTGCCCTGCAGGTCGAAGATCAGGGCGCGGGTGGATTGGGTTCCGACGTCGATTGCGAGTAGGTGATCTTTGGTCATCTATACCTCCAGGTCCTTGCTCCAGCGCTTTTCGCGTTGCGCTGTGGTCATATCTAACCCGAGGGTACCGCCTGGGTTCATGATGTTGTTTGGGTCAAAGTGATTTTTGAGCAGGCGGATAACATCCATTTGGGCAGTGCCGATCTGGTCTTCGAGCCAGGGGGCAGTGGCTTTGCCAACACCGTGGTGATGGCTGATGGAAGCGCCTGAGCGGGCGATGGCTTCGAGGATGCCGTATTGGAGGTCGAGGTATTCGCGGATGGTGCCAATTTTCGCGATAAAAATGAAATAGAGGTTGGCGCCTTGCGGGTAGGCATGCGAGATGTGGGTCATGCAGATGGTGTTGGGGCGCGATTTGACGAAGGTGCGTACGTCTTTGTGAACGTGAGGGATTTGTGACCAGGTGACGCCGCATTCGAGTGTGTCGATCAGGATGTCGTAATCCTGCAGATCTTCGCGCATGTAGGGGTCGGTGAAGCGACCTTTTTCCCAGGTTTTGGTGACGCCGGCGAAGGAAATATCGAAGGCTTTGTATTTGCGGAAAATCCTGCGAATTTTTCTGTCGATATTCCGGGAAAAGTCTTTTTCGCCATCGGTAAAGCCGAGCAGCAGACATTTTTGCATTGGCTCAAAGCCCAGTTTTTGGAGGGCGGTGTCGGCTAAACTGCCTTCAATATGATAAAGCTTCATCATAATGTCGGTTTCTTCGGGGTCAGAGATGCGGAAGACTGAGGGGAAGCCAAACTCGCCCTGCATGACCTCGCGGCAGGCTGCCTGGGCGTCTTCCCAAGTGTGGAACATGTAGCTGAATTTTTTGCGGTTTTCAGGCTGCCAGTGGCAGAGGCGAAAAGTGACATTGGTGAGAATACCAAAGCTGCCTTCGCTGCCCATCATAATTTGGTCAAAATCAGGACCGGTGGCGGCGCGGGGGTGCGACCAGGTCTTGAAAATGCCAATGGGGGTAACGTATTCCTGGCTGATTACCATGTCTTCGACTTTGCCGTAATAGGTGGAGTTTTGCCCGGCACCGCGGGTGACGACCCATCCGCCGACACTGGAATATTCGAAGGATTGCGGGAAGTTGCCGACGGTGTAATTTCGTTTGGCACCCAGTTTTTCGACCGCGTTTTGGAGCAAGTCTTCCAATTGCGTACCCCACATGCCGGCTTCGACTGTGACGGTCTGGTCGATTTCGTTTAATTCAACCAGGCGGTTCATGTGAACGGACATATCGAGGCAGATGCCGCCTTTGGTGGCTTCATAACCGCGTGTGACGGTTGAGCCAGCACCGAAAACATAGACAGGGAGCAGATGGTCATTCGCGTAGGTGACGATCGCTTCGATTTCTGACTGTTCGCGAGGGGCGACAACAACGGCAGGAAGGTTCTCAATTATTTGTCGGCGTAAGCGCAGCGCGTCGATCATGCCCTGACCGTAGGCACGTTTGATGCGCATATAGGTGTCTGTGCGCAGGTTTTCTTCGCCGCAGGTGCGTGCCAAAAAGGCGAGGTGTTCAGCAGGAAGATCGACCGGTTCGGTGTCGGGCACTTGCTCGAGCCCCAATTGCCCAGGCCGGGCAAGCAGCTCTTCTGAAAGCTCGAAACGGTCCATAATCAGTTTGGTGAGACCGCTGTTGGGGTGTTTGTAGGCGGCGGGGTCGCCCCATTTGAAGATCGAGCGCCAGCTGCCGGCGGGGGCAGGGTCTTCATACCATGCGGGGGTGAATTTAGCTTTCTTTGACATTTTTCTCCTATTTCAAAAACTTTTCCGGGTCAGGGCTGTAGGCTTGCTGGTAGATTTGCTGATAGCGGGTAAGCTCGGACTGCCATTCTTCGTCAGACCAGCCTAAGTCTGCTTGTGTAATCATTTTCACACGTTCAATTTCACCCATGCCGCCTTCAGGCAAAAGCACGCCCAGGCGGGTTCGCCTCAAAAGCAGGTCGTCGAGATGCGCAACCATGCCATAACGGGCGTTGAAGATAAGTTCCGCCCAATGGAGATAAAGGTCGTCGACTTGCTGGAGGGTTTGCGACGCAGATATTTCAAGGAGAGTCAGCAGTTGCTGACCGTAACGACCAGCGAGATAATGGAAGCTTTGGGGGTCAAGCGCTGTATCGGGTAAATAAGTGGGGAGCGGGTTGAACCAGTGATTGGCCGGTTGAAGCTCCCTGCCGATTTGAGGAATAACTGCTTTGAGGGCGTCTTCTGCCATGATTTCGAAGATGGTCAGCTTGCCGCCCGTGATGGTGACAAGACCGTCTTCTTCCAAAACCAGGTGGACGCGCGATTCCGAGGATGGATTGGACGCATCTCCGCGCACGATCGGGCGAAGACCGGCGAAAGAAGAGATGATCGACGACTCGGTTATGGCGGTTCCAGGGAAGATGGCATGGACAGCTTCGAGCATGTAGGTGATTTCTTCCCGCGTGCAGTAGGGCTCCTGGTCAAGTGGGATGCTGTGGTCAAGGTCGGTCGTGCCGAAGATGGTGCGTTTTTCCCAAGGGATCGCGAACATCGCCCGACCGTCTTTTGGATGCATGAGGGTGACGGCATGGGGAAGGGGAAGGTCTTCGAAACTAAAAACCAGGTGGGAGCCGCGCAGTGGTCTCACGCGCTCCTGGCGACCGAGCTGCTGGCGAAGAAGGTCAGCCCAGGGACCGGTTGCGTTGATGAAGGCGTTTGCTTTCAGTTCAAGGCTGCCCAGGTTGTTTCTGGAGTGATCTTGAATGGCGACGGCGCGGACGCGACCACTTTGGTCTTTGAGGAGTTTTTCGACACGGGTGTAGTTGAGGGCGAGACCGCCATCTTCGATGGCTTCCTGGAGCAGGCGCAAGACCATGCGGCTGTCATCGACAGCGGCATCGCCATAGAGGTAAGCTCCTGCCATATTCTCGGGTTTGAGCATGGGTATGATATTTTGCAATTGCCCCAAACTGAGATGACGGTGATCCCATTTTGATGCCATCAGGTCATAGATGAGCACCCCCGAGCGAAAAAGGGGTTTTTGCTGAGAGTCAGCATCATAGGGCAGCACGAAGCTTAGTGGCGTAACCAGGTTTGGGGCTTGCTTAAGCAAAACCTCGCGTTGGCGAACGGACTCGAAGGTGACATCGAATTGACCGCTGCGTAAATAACGAAAGCCGCCATGAACAAGTTTGGAAGATTTGGAAGAAGTTCCACTGGAAAAATCGGCTGCTTCAAGCAAAAGGGTTTTTAACCCACCGTTGACAGCCCGCCTGAAGATGCCGGCACCGGTGATGCCGCCTCCAATAACGATTAAATCCCATTTCTGATCCAGTTGTGACCATATCTGTTCACGCGTTAGCGATTGTTTCATAATGCCTCGTTCATAATAAAGCTGTTTTGCGCCAGAATTCCAGGCTTGCTTGCATAACCTGGGCGGTTCGTTCTGCGGCAATAGTTGCTTGGTTGTTTAGGGCATCCTGCAAAAGTCCCTTGTAGAAGTTTAGCGAATGAGCGCGGGTTTCGGGCGAGTTGAAATAATCCAAACCAGCACGGTAGGACAACGGTCTGAAGCCGTTATAGATCAAGGTATAGATTGGGT
>JAAYZW010000032.1 GCA_012514645.1 Chloroflexota bacterium | reverse complement strand
TCATATGCCGCAGCCAGGTCGCGCAGCTTGTTGGAAAGTTCATGGTGATACGGACCACCAGCATCTTTTACGCAAATGGTCGCATGATATTCATCTGAAGCCTGCCCGTCACCAATCGCAGCCATATCCAGCGCGACCAGTTCTTCCAACCCTTCGGGGAAGTCGCTGCTGCCGCCATGCCCAACCTCTTCGTAATTGCTAATCAGGACGCAGGCATCTTTAGCTGGTTTGAGATTGGACTCATGGAGGGCTTTGATTGCTGCAACGATCGCGGCTACACAGGCTTTGTCGTCAAGATGGCGGGATTTCACAAAACCGTTCAAAACCTCGACACGGGCATCGAAGGACACGAAATCGCCCACTTCAATCCCTAAATCGCGGACATCGTCAACATTGGTCACCCGTTCATCAAGGCGTACTTCCATACTCTGGCTGTCACGTTTGCCGTCACGCACGCTGCTATAAACATGCACCGAGGCTTCACGCGGCAGCAGGCTGCCACGAACCGTACCATTATGACGTGTGTGCACCAGGCAATTCTCGCCTTCAATGCTGCCCCAGGCGAAACCACCTACTTCGGTCAGCTCGAGCCTGCCAGTCGGTTTTATCTGCCGTACCATCGCACCAAGCGTATCGACGTGAGCTGTAAGCGCGCGTGTGGGTGCGGCTCCTGAAGAGTTTTCTGCTGGTAATGTCAGCAGGAGAGAGCCTTTCTTAGTCCACTCAACTTTAACCTCAGGATATTTGGCGATTTCCTGCTCAACCAGCTCCATAGCCTGCCGGGCGAAACCGGTTGGGCTGGGGGTGTCCAGCAGCCTGGCGAGGAAGTCGATCATGTAATCAGTATTAATCTGGGGAAGCGTTTGGTTTGTTTTCATTATTATGCTAATAGCTCCTGGTTGTTTTCAAATGCGGCTAATTTTTCGCGCCATTTATATAGGATTGGCTGCGAGCGCTCATCGGCTTGGTTATAGGATACCATCACAACCTCTCCGCGGGCAAAGACCTCTTCTTTTTGGCAGTTTTCTACCTGGAAACGAAAGCGCAGGCTCTTGTTGCCAAGGTGGGCGACTTTGATTCCAACCCGGACGCGGTCACCGTATTGAATGGAAACCAGGTAGTCAATCTTAATCGAGGCTACCACCATTCCGAAACCTTCCCGGATGGTGCCGTCCCAAATACCGCTGGCACGGTAATAACCGGTGCGGGCATGCTCAACGTATTCAAGGATGGCGACGTTGTTAACATGCTGGAGTGTGTCGAGGTCAGCGTAGCGCACCTGTATCTCTTCGTAGTAAGGGAACTCGCTTGGGTAAGCAGAGGTAATCGTGGTCATGGAGGCTCCTGTCGCTCAATTATACAGTCGGATGAGCCTTTGTCGGATTTGGATAGTACATTTATTCGCGCTCTGCGTATGCTGATCCACCTGGTATCGATATGTCATGCATCCGTCTTTAAAAGAAGTGCGCATTAATTTTCAGAGTTTGTGGCAGAGGGTTGTTTGATAGGGGGTCAGACAGGAAAGAGGAATGCGGTGGAGAGCATTTTTTCTGACCCTTACCTAAGTAATTTATATTCTTTAGGATGAGAACAAAACTCAATTCTTTGAGAAAACTTTATCAGTTCAAAAGTATTGTCAAAATAATGACAAAAGTTCTCTACAAATGCACTTATGTCAAAATATTGACAAAACTTTTTCTTAGTCTTATAATATGCAATGATGATAAATAGAGACCGATATGTAAAGTTTTTGGAAACCTGGCGAGGAAAGCAAGTGATCAAAGTCGTCACTGGTGTTCGTCGATGCGGTAAGTCGACCCTTTTTCTCCAGTTTATTGACGAGCTCAGGGCAGAGGGTATACATGTTGATCAAATAATTTACATCAATTTGGAAGACCTGACGAATGAGGAGTTGCTTGATTACCACAAATTGGATAAACACATCTCTGATCGGCTTATTGAAAAGGGAATTTCCTATGTTTTTCTGGATGAAGTGCAGCGATGTGTTGGTTTTGAGAAAGTAGTTGACAGTTTGCATCTGCGCAAAAACATAGATGTATATATAACAGGCTCCAACTCTAAACTGCTTTCAGGGGAATTGGCAACCCTCCTCTCAGGAAGGTATGTTCAGATCGAGATGCTGCCATTATCTTTTTCAGAATTCCTTTCTTCCTGTGACCCAACAGAGCCCGTGAGAGAGAGTTTCAATCGCTATGTTACTTTCGGTTCTTTTCCATATCTAACACAACTGCCTAAAGACGCATCAATCTACAACACTTACCTTGAAGGGATTTACAACACAATCCTGATAAAAGATGTTGCTGGTCGGGAAGGTATTTCAGACGTTTCCCTGCTCGAAGATATTACAAGATTCTTAAGTAGTAATATCGGTAGTCCGGTTTCTCCGAAGAAGATATCCGATATGATTAATGCTTCTGGTCGCAGCATTTCAGTCAACACAGTGGATAAGTATATGCGTGCTTTATCTGAGAGTTTTTTCTTTTACAAAGCAGGGCGATATGACATTAAAGGACGGAATTTATTAAAGACGCTAGCAAAGTACTATGTTGTTGACACTGGACTCCGTAATTTTCTGCTATCCTCCGAATCTCCTGATATCGGACATCAAATCGAAAACATTGTTTATCTAGAGTTGTTACGAAGAAACTCGAGAGTAAACGTCGGGAAAATCAGTGAAAACGAGATCGATTTTGTTGCCATCGGGAATGATGGAATTTCATACTATCAAGTTGCTGCATCGGTTCTCAATGGTGAGACATTATCGAGAGAGTTGCTCCCTTTCACCCTCATTTCTGATAATTACCCTAAATATCTGTTGACACTGGATGATATTCCAGCCTATGCCAATCACCAGGGTGTGAAGCAAATCTATTTGCTGGATTGGTTGTTGAATTAGTTTACAAACACAGATTATTGAATACTCAGTTCAGGATAAGCCTAATTGAAACAATTAATCATTGTTGCTGATATGGAAGGTGCCAGTGGGATCTTCGATTCGAATGTGGCAGCCTGTTACCATGGTTGCAAGGATAGCGTCGCAACATGGGAAGCCCCTGATGTTGAGATCGGATGAGAAACAATTTATCATGTCAGACGTTTTATCAAAAAAGTGTAACGAATACCTTATATCATTTGAAAAAAATGTGCGATTAGCAGAGCAATCTTGTAAGATTGTTGTATACTCTCTTTAACAGTTAAACCAAATATAAAAGGACAAATGATGACAGAAAAAACTTATACCCAATCTCCATGGAGTTTGAAAGAGCTCTTTGATAGCTTCGAAGATCCAAAAATCGAGGAAACTTATCAGGAAATATTAAAAGATGTGGAGCGATCTGAAGCCTATCGCAGCGAATTGAGCCCGGATATCTCCTCTGAAAAATTCTTAGAATTAATCAAAAGGTTAGAAGAAGGGCATAAGCTTGGATACCGGCTGTATGGATTCTCATCCTTAAGTTTCGCTGCCAATACGCAGGACCAAAAAGCCCAGATTGGCATCTCGAGAGTTCAGCAGTTTTTGGCAGAAGTTGAAAACCGCACGCTCTTCTTCTCCTTGTGGTGGAAAGCGCTCGATGACCAGAACGCCTCCCGGCTGTTGGACGCCAGTGGTGATTATCGCTATTGGCTGGAGCAGATCCGCAACTTCAAGCCCTACACCTTGAGCGAACCCGAAGAAAAGATCATCAACATCAAAAATGTTACCGGCAGTGCCGCCATGGAAATGCTCTATGATTCAATCACAAACCGTTACCTATTTAAAGTCGAAGTTGATGGCGAAACCAAAGAAATGACCCGCGGCGAATTGATGAGCCTGGTGCGCAGCAGCGACCCCGACCTGCGGGCGCGTGCTTACCTGGAGCTTTATCGGGTCTATGGTGAGGAGGCTCCCATCCTGGGGCAAATCTACCAGAATATCGTGCGCGACTGGAAAAACGAAAACCTTGGTTTGCGTGGTTTTGCCAGCCCGATATCAGTGCGAAACACCGTCAACGATCTGCCCGATGAGGTGATTGATACGCTGTTAGAGGTCGCCCGTAAGAATATCGGCATCTTCCACCGCTATTTTAAGCTCAAAGCAAGCAAGATTGGCATGGAAAAACTGCGCCGTTACGACATCTATGCTCCCGTAAGCGAATCTGATAAGCGCTACAGTTATGACGATGCCACTGCGATGACTTTTGAAGCTTTCGAGCGCTTTGACCCCAAGTTTGCCCAGCTGGCTCGCCGCGTTTTTGATGAAGAACATGTCGATAGCGAAGTGCGAAAGGGCAAGATGGGCGGCGCTTTCTGCTCTACTCTCGGACCCGACCTGACTCCATGGGTGATGCTCAATTACCAGGGCAAGGCTGACGATGTTTCCACCATGGCACACGAGCTGGGGCATGCCATTCACTC
>JAAYZW010000031.1 GCA_012514645.1 Chloroflexota bacterium | reverse complement strand
CGGCTAAAGAGACAACTGCAAAGTGGCTTGAACGAAGAGAAAGCCAGCGCCTTGAGGCGCTGGCTAGAGAACAAGGCTTTTAGCCTCAGTGCAAACCACCCGCTATGCGGGTGGTTGTGATTGATCGTGCCGACCCACCCTGGTCCTCCGATCGTGCCGGTCTCCAGACCGAGCACGACCTCTGATCGTCATGTCTCCAGAAACGTACGGGAGGGGCTTGCTCCTCCCGTCAACTCTGCTCGTGCCGGCCTTCTGGCCGAGCACGTGATTTGACCGCAGGTCTCCAACAATCACCATGGTAGGGGCGACGCACGCGTCGCCTAAATTGAGTGTGTTGATTTTCTGAATTCCTTAATATGAATATTTATTTTTCCCTTTTGATAACACAGGTATGCGCGTAGGTCGGAATGAGTCCGCCCTGCAACCTCTGATTAACACGGATCCCCCGCGGGCTCACTCCGACGATAGAAGCCAACGTTTCCAAAAAGATGTATTACTTATCGCTCAAATTAATGCGCGTAGCCATTCTGATAAGTTGATCTTCTTGGAGAGGATTGTAAACCCCATCTTGAGAGGGAGAATTATAAGGGGTCGGATTTATAGCGGTCGGAAAAAGGAAGTCGAATAAAAAGGAGGGTGTTTGAACCCAATCGTTTTTGCGGCGGAGTGGTGCACCTCGCCAACAGATACGCAGTGCAGGCCTATCCGTTTCACGGTGGACACTGGCGATGGATTCAGGCGAGCGCTATTCCACCTTAGAAGCTACTCTTCCTTTAATAAGAGGTAATCCAGCCAGTTTTGCAACTGTTCGCCCCAGAAAAACCACTCATGCCCGCCGGGGGACTCGTTGTAGTCGATCGGAATTCCCAGCCGCGTTGCTTGCTGGTAAAACTGGCGGTTCGACTCCAACAGGCTGTCCTCCAGCCCGATGCTCATAAAAAGCTCGGGTAGAGCCTCGGGCTTTTGTGTAGCCTGGCGAAGCCACACGTCCGGATCGTTCTGGCTGCCGGGGAGCTTCTCCAGCCCGCCGAATGCCAGGTCAAATTCCTGCAGAGTTCTCTTCCCCTTTTCGGTCTGGGGAGGATTTTTGATAAGCAAATTCAAAAAAGCGCCCGAAAAGCTCAGCGCCGCGCGGAACATCTCCGGTCGCAAAAAAGCCAGCTTGAAGGCCCCGTAGCCGCCCATCGAGAGCCCAGCCACCAGCATATTACGACGGGAGAGATCCAGCCGAAAGACCCGCCGCAAATACTCGGGCAGTTCCTCGGTCAGGTAGCTGAAGTAGGCTTGTCCGTTGGCCATGTCGGCATAGAAACTGCGCCCGACTGAGGGCATCACCACGCAAAGGTTGTGCTTGCGCGCCAAAATCTCGATGTTTGTATAGCGCTGCCAGGCGGAGGCGTCATCCGAGAGACCGTGCAGGAGGAACAGGATCGGGCAGGTCCTGAGCGTTTTGCGCCCGCTGAATTGATCCGGCAGGATGATCAGCAGGGGCAGGTTGACGCCAACGGATTTGGGTAAATGATCGATTCTCAGCAGAGCCATAATCACCTCAGATTGCTTGGTTTCAGGCTATTTTATCATCGATGTGGTAGCACAATTTGGGTGTGGTGCTTCGTTTACCCTCTTTTTGGTCGAAAATCCCTGCAGCGAAGCGAAGATGCAGTGTACTCTGCAAGGGAATGGAGTAATAAATGGGAGCAGGCAATTGTAGGCCGGATTGTGTAGTCCAATCCGGCTCACTTCAATGAAGAGGACCGTCAATTCCCACCCAAAACACTGCGCGTAGCCAATAAAGTTGAAGACAATTGCGAAAGAAGGTTGGTCGTAATCCTCAACACGTTTCCATAGACCACAGGTGAATGATCTGCATAACGGGGTTTGCGCGACACTGGAACAATTAAAAACTTCGTATCTGTCCTGAAAGCAAACTTAGAATCTAACTCGGTCGTGAATTTTCTCATAATATTTGTTGCACGTACTTGCACAAGAATAAGATTATGTTAAAATATGGTTGTCAGTAACCTGTTTCGGATTTCAGGTGGCTGAGCTCCATAACCATAAAGTTGAAAGCGCGGGGGGTGCAGCGACCGAATAAATTCGGACATAAACCAGCATTTTCAGCGGACGGAGAAGACTACAAGTTCTGTTTCTCACTCTGACAAGCGGCAATGCGCCGTAAAAAGGAATGAGATCTGTCAACTAAAGCCCTGGGGGGAAACCTCCGGGAGGGATAGCTAACGGAGATGATGGCAAAGGCTCGCTGCACAATTTATCAACCGACCGATCCGAGAGTGCTTGATTCCCCAGACAAAAAGGAGATGTATTGAGAGCATCCAGGCCAGATAAGGCAGGGATTGTTTTTAAATACCAGGGGAAAAGAGCAGACAAACGTAGGACTGCAGAATTTGCTGTTGGCTCACCATGCAACAGAAGAAGTGATTTGCCTATTTATGCCGTGCGAGGCGAAATTGCCCCGGCGGCTTTTTGTTCCACAATCCAAACCCAGTCACAAATTATTCATCATCAAGGAGGTTTATTGAGATATCACCAGGGTCTTCAGCCTCGTCCATATCCGCAGCGCGGAAGCCGGCCCCAAAGCGCCGGAACACAATCAACTTTTATATTTGGAGAAAACGAATGAGTAAGAAATGGCTAAATACAATCATAATGCTTATGCTAGTCGTAGTGCAATTCTTTTCGGCTCTATCAACTGGGCAGGCTCAGGTAACAACTTTAGAAGTCTGTCCGACCTGCAGTTACACAACCATTTTGGCGGCAGTTAATGCTGCGTCTGCGGGAACTACCGTGAAGCTAATGGATAATATAGGTGTAACTAGCTCAGTTACGATTTCCAAAACGCTTACATTTGACACCAATGGGTTTAATGTAACCCGCATCAATGCGACATCGCCTGTTGCTACCGTATTCACTGTTTCTGGTGTAAATTTTTCGATAATTGGAACTGGCACCATAACCTCTACTGATGCTAATAGCATTAGAGGATCAGCCATTCATATTTACAACAACGGAACATTAACTCTTAATGGGGCAACGCTTAGTGGCGGATACGCCTCTGTTTATTCAGTAGGCACAACAACAACAAGCGCCAATTTTACGATGAATGGCGGAGAATTGACGAATGGAATTGCAATTGAAGGGAAATTACACACCACAATCATCAATG
>JAAYZW010000030.1 GCA_012514645.1 Chloroflexota bacterium | reverse complement strand
TGGAGAAGCATTGATTGGCAATTTGCCACCGATTGGTTTCCCAAGCTGCGACCCCACAAGCCAGGCAGCTCCAAACCCACTCGAAATGCCTGTTGATATCAAAGCTGGTTTCATTGTGGCTGATCGCTTCCTCCTCGATGGCTTGCATTGACTGCTCGAGCAAACGATTGGCTTCATTCAGCTCAGCGGCTTGCTGGGCGAGGGCAGCCTGCACCGCGTAAGTGAAGGCATCTTCTGGTTGGTCGTCAAGCAAGTGCTGCCTGAGCATGGCGACTTTGGGATAGTCTTGTTGGATCAGGGCATCCAGTGTGAGCAGACGTACCACGGGGACAGATTGAGGTTGACTTTGCGGTTGCGCGGTCAGGTAATCGAGGATTCCTTCCAGTTTCCGCTCGTTGCGCGTAGCCAAAGCAAGAGCGGCTTGTTCTTGCAGTAAATCTTGATTTGAAGGGTCAAGTTTTTGAGCAATGTCGGCGTGTTTTTGGGCAGCGTTGAGATCACCGGTGGTTCTTTCCAACTGGATGGCACGCAGATAAAAGCCTGTTGCGCTGTAGGCATGGAAACCGGCATGGTTTTTCATCTGCGTCTGGGTTGACAGACACTCGGTTTCGGAGCCAAACTCCAACTCCTGGACCATGCTGCTTATTTGCTCAAGTGCTGGCAGGAACTGCATATTGGCTGTAAGCACATCACTGAGCAACACCGGGTAGCATGGGTGGCTGCCAAGTGAACTTTCCAGTTCGTAAGTCAATCTGAGGGCAGCAGCGTGATCTCCAAGCCGCAGGATTGAATAGACCAGGTCGAGCGCCTCCTGAAAATCAGGTGAAGGGTTCCCGGAGATTGCCCGCTGGATGATTGCTGCCGCTTCTTCGGTAAGTTTGAGATGAAGGTAGAGGTTGGCGATGTCAACATACTCTTCGGTTGAAATTTCTTCGATTTCCAACATTCGGTTGAGCGTGTTTTTGGTTTCTGTCATGTCACCCACCAAGGCATGGGTGCGGGCTAAAGTCAGGTAGAGTGTTTTTTCTTCAGGGCGCAGGTGGATGGCGTCTCTGATCACCTGGATGGCTTCCTTTTCGTTGTGATTTTCACTCATAAAATCGCTGAACCAAAGCACATTTTCAAGGTCAGCCGGAGCAATTTGAAGGGCAGCCCTGGCAGTGCTGAAGGCATCTTCTTCACTTCCAGAGACCAGGTAAGCCTTCGCCAACATCTGGCGGGTCTCGAGGTCATCGGGTTTCACGAGTAAAGCCTCTTGCAAAGATGCCAGGCTGACATCGTCAAACCCTAATTTAAGCGCTGTTTTGCCGAGCTGTAGCTGCAAGTGATGATAGGCTCTCGGTGATTTTGCCTGTGGGCTGTCGAGTAGTTGTAGATAACTCTCGTAAGCAGCATTATCATTGCCGATGGCAGCGTTCAGATCGGTCGCGAGCAGCGCGAGATCAAAGTCCTGCCTTAGTTTGTCATGGTTGGCAAGCAGCGCATCAAGAAGTGTCTCCAATTCCTTCTGGTTAACGTCCGGGCGCTGTTTGTTCAATTCGAGCAAACAGGCGGCGTAAGCGAGCAGCGTGTCTTCGCGGTGGAGTGAATTCCAGGCGAACTGAAGCAGCGGTCGTGCGATGACCGGTTCGTCCAGCCTCAGGTTGGTTTGCCCCAAAACCAGGGCAAGTTCGGGGTCACTGGCGTAATCGTCTTCGAGGTCTGCCAGAATCG
>JAAYZW010000029.1 GCA_012514645.1 Chloroflexota bacterium | reverse complement strand
GTCTTTATTACTTGCTCGTTTAATTGTACAATCTTGTCTGACATGGTTTTGTTCTCCTTGGTTGTTTTGGTTTATCAACTACATCTTACCAAGTGATTTCAGGACCATGTCCTTTTTGAATGTGCGAAACTTATGTTACCTTACCAATTGGTCCCTGTAAGAAAAAGGATATCAAAAGGCAATACAAACGATGAAATGCAGGGCGTTGCTGGTAAAGCACAACAAAGCAAAGGGGTAAACCAGTCCAGTTGTAAATACGTCAAAAGCTGCGGCTTAATCTTTTTCTGGCTGAAACAACATGATAGATCTATCTGGTCTTTAGCCAAGCAGACAAAACATACTCATCATCAACCCAAGCAATACCGCCAGGAAGAAATGTGAAGCTGGAGAGCGTCGGATAGCGACCACTCGCGCAGGATGTCTACCGAGACTCCGAAGGGTGAGAGAACCGAGCTGGCAGCGCGGATGAGGAGTTCAACGTATTTAGCAGAATCCAGATCAGCGGGGTCGACCTTCTTACCCAGGTCCCAGGCCATCACATCTGGCTCGCCGCATATGTACACTAAGCGTACGCGCATCCCTGGTTTGACCGGCATCCCTGCTGCTTGCAGTTGCCGGGCTGCCCGCACCGATGCCGTCGAAACTTTGTAAGCTTCCAGGGCGTAACTGACTTTGCCATTGATCACCAGCCGCTCCGGCGCAACCAAGTTCGCTTTCAAAGCACGCAGTGCCTGTTGGTAATAGTTAAATGCTCCCTGGATGCAGTCTTCCAGTTCGTCTTTGGTGCCTGCCTGACCCAGCAGTCTGATCATTTCCTTCTGAACCGCGGCAATCCACAAGGGGGTGTCGCGTCGGCGTGCTTCCAGCCCGCGCACTTTGATCTCGCCGCTTTGAAATACGCCAAAATAGCGGTTGGCAACCGGAATGCGCGGATCGACTTTGGAGGGCAGAAACGCCACCCAACGGTAAATGCCGTCCAGGTTAATGGTCAAACCGGTGCGGTGGTTGATCTTTTTGATCAACTCAGTAAAATGCTCAGGCTTGTTGCTGCCCTTTTTCTTAACCCACAGTGCGTCGACATACATGTGCAGCACTTCAAAACCCTCTTCTTCTGCCACGTCCTTGGCGCGCAAGAGCACTTCGCGCCCGCCCCTGGTGACCGCCTCATGCGCCTCGATGCGTCCATAGCGGGCATTTTTATAACCCAGAAAGCCAAAACAAACCACCAGTAGCCATTTGAGTGCCTGGGCGCGTTCTTTCAGGGTCGTGACCATGGGGTGATTTCCGGGGTAGGTGCGGATCTTTTGCTTGATGGTGATCCGTTTTTCATAGAGCGGTTTGAGCGTCAGCGGCACCACGCCCAGGTCTTCGTGTGCCGGGGTTAAGCCATCTGGCAGGGGCACTTCGGGTGAAATATTGCCCGAAATGATGATGGCGGGATACATGGAGATGAAGTCGATCTGTGCTACATCGGTATGCAGCCCGGTAATGGGCTGATAGACCATGCCGCCGCGGTCAGACTGGATTAGCTTCAGACCGGTTTTGAATTCTTCGAACTGGCGTTTTTGGTAGGGCACCAGCAGGTCTTTTTCAAGCCCGGTGATCACCTGCATGGCAGAAATGCCCTGACCCGGCGAGACACGACCGGCTTTTTCGATCGGCAGGGTGGTTACACGTGCCATCTCGAGCGTGCCAGCCAGGCTGTAGTCGGACCACATCATGGCGGATTTCCGGTCGATATGGCAGCGCCCAAACAGGTGCGCCTCCTCAGGGCGGTAGATGATGTGCCCATAAGAGAAATAAGTGCTCTCCTTTTGCCAGCGAACTGGTCGGCTGGTGTCGCGGTTGAGCTGCAGCGGGATGCCCTTCTGCTCTGATTCTTTTAGCAAAAACGGGATCAGCCAGCTGTCACCCCAATCGGTTGCCAAAATGTCCGGGTTGTAGTCAGCCAGAAGCTGGTCGAGCGTTTGCAGGTAGCTGCCCTGTGGGTCGAGCGCCAGGCGCAGCTCGAAGCGATCGGAATGCACCAACAGCGACTCCACTTTGCTGCGAGTGGGGTCGGCATCGGGGCTAATGTTCAACACGCGCAAGGGCGGCAACTCGGGCAAGAGATCCCAACGGCTGTTCAACACGTGGATTGATTGGATTAGCCCATCCTGGTCAGCTTCCAGTTTACAAAGCGCCAGCGGGAAGGCGCCATAACGGGCAATGTAGCGCGTGCCGATGGCGATATCGACGTCATAGTAGGTCAGGTCGGGGTAGATTTGTTCGATTTCGCGAAAAAGCTTCACCTGGCTGGCAGGTGACTGCATCTCAATTTGCATCACGTCGACCAACTGGTCTTCAAAGACATCTTGCTTGCGCTGTCGGCTGAGCGAAAGCACGTCTGGATGACCCGAAATTCTCTTCCAGAGCGCGCGCAAGGTTTCGTTTGGACCGGCAACGTAAAAACTAAGCGGAAAGCGCTGCTTGAAGCAGACGCGGCTGTCGTCATCGGCAGAGATAAACCACAGGCTCAGTCCCTCATCTTGGTTGAGGTAGAGGTCCAGCAGCCAGCCGGTAAAAGTGCGGTTCATGGTGCTTCTTCAAAATCAGTATATGAGCTGTCAACCTCCGGCTCAACTACGACCAGTTCCTCTTCCTCGGCTTCAAAAGTGCTTTCCTGCACCTGCTCGCCTGAGTTTTCCAGGTAGTTGGTGATCAGTTTGAGGAAAACGTTTTCTTCCTCCAGGCGGGACTGGTCTTTGTGCTGATCGTGGTTAAACAGATGGCGTTGGGTGGCTTTGAGCTGCTTGTAGACCTCCAGTAAAATGGCGATCAGATACATATCGAGCGGGTAGAGGTTGGAGGCATAAGAGGCTTCAGCTAAATGCAAGCGCGAGAGCACAAGCAGTTCGTCCAGAAGGAGCTGGTCGTCCTTGCGCAGGGCGCGTTTGAAACGGTTGAGCGCGGCTTCTTCTTCCTGCCAGGTTTGGGTGATGGATGCAATCGTTCTTCCCATGAATGCCTCACTAAAAGAGTGCCAGCTGCAGCTCCTGGCTGGTGGGTAGGGGCAGCGGCTCTTCCCAGCAGATGTCGACACTGGCTTTGAGCTGCTCGAGTAAAACACTGCGATTTTCAGCAATGGCGGGGATTTGGCGCGTGCTGATCATCACCGGTACAAAATGGCTCATCTCTGCGAGTAGGCTTAGGCTGTGCGTGAGCAGGCGCTGGCTGTCTTTTAGCTCTACGTCTTCGTCCAGGAAGGTTGCCAGCAAATCGAGCAATACCAGCGGTTCTCGGGGCGGGTTTTTGGCGGTTGCCTGGATCATTGCCAAAACCTGGTAGCAGGTAAAAGCGCGCGAAAGGCGGATGTTGTTCATCACGCTGACCGGGTCGGAGGTGTAGGGGCGGATCAGTTTAGCAACCGCGTACATGTTCGAACGGTTACCGCAATCGAGCACAGTGACGTGCTGCCGCAGCGCCAGGGAGGAGATGAGCTGCAGCATGCGCTCTGAGAGGGCGTGCGCGCCGATGGCGAGAAAACACCTGGGCGGCAGGGGCGTTTCAAAGAGGGTCAGTGAGTCAGAGCGATAGTGTTCCATCATGTTCTAATTATATAGAACATGCGTTCTATTGTCAAGAAAGTGTGAGATTCAATACGGATGGTTTATGTGCTTCGTCCGTCCTGCGTTCACTGCGAATACCTTTCTCCAGTGCCGCAGGGTAGAAACCGCCTTCTCGTACCTGTGGGATCTCAAAGGTGACTTCGCCCACTCTCGTTTTGACGGTCTTGGGCTTATAACCGTTGGCGTGCCCTTGCCTGTACTCATTGCGCTCGTATGGCCTGGCTTGCAAATGGTTTTCCCGTTCAATCTGCATGGCTTGGTTCACTACCACTCTGATCAGCTCTGTTAATCCATCCAGTCCTTGTTCAGTCATTAGTTCCAAATATTCAATTGGTATCTGTAGCTTATCCTCAGTTGTTGTAAAATCTGTTGTGTAGATCATGGTCCTTTTCCTTTCTTGGTTTGACGGCTGTAGAAAGGATACCGTGATCTACTCTTTTTGTTAATTTACAGAAAATTCGTTACACTGACGATGAGCTTTCTCAGACGGAGTTCTGTAAAACAAGATTGAATGCTTAAGCTCCTTCAGTAACATTATCATTTGACCTAACGATAGCATTTTAGTAACATTTTAGTTGAACTAATGTGTTTTGCTTGACACTTACCGGGATTTTACCTATAATAACAACTTGCCTTCCCTGGTAGCTCAATTGGCAGAGCGGGCGGCTGTTAACCGCTAGGTTAGAGGTTCGAGTCCTCTCCGGGGAGCTGAAAAAGAAATACCTTTGGGAAACCAGAGGTCTTTTTTTTCGCCTGGCTGTGCTATAATATCAGCCACAAAATGGTCCTGTAGCTCAATTGGCAGAGCAAGCGCCTCTTAAGCGTTAGGTTCTCGGTTCGAGTCCGAGCAGGATCATTTTTTATTTAGCGCTCTCTCTGGTCTCTATACCAGGGGAGGATAATTAACTCCGGGCGTAAAACGAGCGTGAGCGGTCAGCTCACGCTGGTTGAGGTGCTGCTGTATGCGAATCTAGGCAACCGTGACAGGTCGCCCTCACAAAAATCTTTACCCATTTATAATCATCAAAATTATATTGCGAGCAAATGATGGACGATTCACAAAAAATTATCAAACAATTCTACGATCAAAACACTCAATATGAGTGGGAACGCTTTGACCGTCATCCTTTTGAGTTTGCGATCACCACCAAATTTATGGAACGCTATGTGAAGACTGGTGATTCCATCCTCGATATCGGTGGTGGTCCCGGGCGCTATTCGCTTCACTTTCTGGAGAAAGGCAACCCGGTAACACTGGTCGATCTTTCGGACGGAAACATAGAACACGCGATGAAGGAAGCGCAGATTCGGGGCTTACCCCTGCAGGCACAGGTTGGTGATGCTTTGAGTGTGCGCGAGCAAGTCGCTGACCTTTTTGATCACGTCTTTTTAATGGGTCCGCTTTACCATTTACTGAAACCGGAAGATCGTGTCCGCTCGATTGAAGCCGCCCTGTCTATGCTGAAACCAGGTGGCATCCTCTACGCATCTTTTCTCTTGATTTTTTCGGGTCTTATCTATATGCTCAGTCGAGCCCCGGAAATGGTTTTGGATCCAAATGAGAAAGTGTGGCTGGATGCGGTCCGTTCGGAAATTTCGTGGGGAGGCGATGCTTTCACCAGGGCTTTTTTTATCGATCAGGATGAGATTTTGCCTTTTATGAAGCAGTTTCCTATAGAAATATTACATTTTTTCGGTCAGGAGGGAATCACCTCAGCCAATAATGATTATTTAATGCAACAACCCGAGGAAGTTAAGTCAGCCTGGGTTGATCTCTCGGTTGAGCTTAGTGAAATCCCTAAATACCTCAGTCATTCTGAACATGCAATGGTCATCGCAAGAAAATGTTAATTTTTTGCCATCGACAGCAAAGAATGGTTTATTGAGGTTTGAGGTCAACATGCAAAAAACCAAGATTGAATACTATTACAGCCAGGCTGCCGCGAACCGCGGAATAGCCCGCAACGAAAGGCGCGGCTACCGCGTTATCTCTGTCCAAAGCATTGATCGGGGGTGGTCGCTGATCAAAACCGGCTGCCTGGGGCTGATCTTCGTGCCGTTGGCACTGCTCGGCAAAAAGAAGCCGGTCATTCAGGTCACTTTTCAACGCTAAACCCATGTGTGACGCTAACGCGTTCGATCACTGGGCTGATAGTTATGATCAGGATGTCGCCCAAAGCGACCAGGCTGAGACCTTTCCATTTGCCGGCTACGCGCAAGTGCTTGATCGCATCGCCACCCAGGTGCTCGCACATGAGCCAGCCCAATTGCTGGACGTTGGCACTGGGTCGGGCGTTCTGCCAGCCCGTTTCTACCAGGCGGGATGGCAAATCACGGCGGTCGATTTCTCTGAAGAAATGCTGAATCAAGCCCGCCAGCGCATGCCCAACGCTGAATTTATCTTGAGTGATTTTTCTGCAGGGCTGACAAAACGGCTGGCAGGACGTTTGTTTGATTTTATCGTGATAACCTACGCGCTTCACCACCTGGAATATAACAAGCAAGTGAAATTCCTGCGCTCGCTGCTGGCACTGCTTAAAGAGAATGGCAAAATTCTGATCGGCGATATTTGCTTCGAAACTCAATCTGACCTCGCCGCTTGCCAAAAACGCTTTCCAGGTGAATGGGATGAGGATGAGTTTTATCCGATCCTCAGCGAAATTCAACAGCATTTACCAGAGACGCGTGTTGCTTATGAGGTGGTCTCGTTTTGCTCAGGGGTAGTTCAGATTTCCAATTCAATGGTTGGATGAAAATCCTTATGTATCTTTCCATTATGTACTGTTTCCAGTTCTTGATTGCATCATGCCCGAATGGTGATTCTGAGGTGTTATTGCTAAGAGTCTTGCCATTTCGTTGGTAAGATCCTTCGTTTCACTCAGGATGACAAAAAGAGAGTTTTTCTGTTAAACTCAAGGTTCGAGGTGTTCGGTGAAAAAAGTGCTCGTCTTATACAAATCAAAAACTGGCTTTTCCAAGCATTATGCGCAGTGGATTGCCGAAGATCTGCAATGTGACCTTGCCAATTTAGACGGCTTTGACAAGGATTCGCTCAATGACTACGGATTGATCGTCTATGGTGCCGGGCTTTTTGCTGGGCATATTCGCGGGATTGCCAGGATAAAACGCTGGATGAAAGATTCACCAGGAAAGACTTGGGTGGTTTTTGCCACTGGCACAACCCCGGCAAAAGAGAGCTACCAGGAGTTGATTTTCAAAACAAACTTCCCCACAGGTGAAGTCAGACCGGCGCACTTTTACTATTTTTTGGCGGGGATCAATTATGAAAAGATGGGCGTTTTCGACCGCCTGTTGCTGAGGTTTTTCTCTTTGATGGATTCCAGAAAACGCAACACTTCCCGAGCCAGACAGACTTCAATCGATCTGACCAATCGCGACTATCTTGAGGACCTGCTGCGCTATGTGCGCTTGAAAGCGAGGCAAAAATGAAACTTGAACATATAGCCCTTTATGTGGAAGATCTGGAGAAAATGAAGGATTTTTACGTGCGTTTTTTCGATGCAACCTCAAACCAGAAATACCATAATCCACGCACTGGTCTGCAAACCTATTTTCTCAGCTTCGATGACGGCGCCCGGCTAGAGATCATGCAGCGCCCTGATACGAGCCCAAAAGCCAGTGGCGAACATCCGTTAGGCTATGCGCATATCGCCTTCCGGCTTGGCTCTCCTGACAAGGTCGAAAAACTCACCCAATCACTCCAGCAGCATGGTTGCCCCTTGCTCAATGGACCGCGCACAACCGGTGATGGCTATTATGAAAGCGTGCTCTCCGACCCGGAAGGCAACCTGATTGAGCTGGTTGCCTGATGCCTGCAGCAAATCTGAGAAAAGTCAGTCAGCTATTTTTGTAGAAGATATACAGATTGAATTTGTAGATATCAACCTCTGTGCGTGTACGGTCTTTTGTTTTTGAGGCATTCCTTCGTATAATATCAACCATAGAGAAACGAGGATAAAATGAAAAAAACGTGTGCTTGGCTTAAGGGAGCCTTGTTAGGCGGTTTGCTGGGAAGCGCGGTGTCAAATTTTATTGTTTACGACCAATTCTCCGAACACAACGGGATGGAGGCGTAACCAGGAAATGTATTCCATAATCCTCAATTTTGCACAACAGGACGAACGCATCAGGGCATTGTGAATGGATGGCTCTCTTGCAAATCCAATCACAAAATCAGACACAGGATTTTGACATTGTTTTCGCCGTTACAGAAATGGACTCGTGCCGGTTTTACCTCCTCCTACCAATGAAAACTTCTGGCTCAAACGACCTACAGATAACATTTTTGATGACTGCTGCAACGAGTTTTGGTGGATCAGCAGTTATGTAGCCAAAGGGCTCGCGCGTGGTCAACTCCCTTACGCCAATACCAATCTGGACCTGTTGCGAACAGAGGTTATGCGTAAGCTTAGTTGGCAAACAAGATTAGACTGCGGATTCACCATAAATTTAGGTCAAGATTATAAACACCTTCAGGACTTCGTTTCTGAAGAGGATCGGACTCAACTCATGCTTGCTTGGAGGATGGATTGTCTTGAAGAGTTTAGGAATTCTTTCTTCAATATATGCGAACTTTTTAATTGAATTTCTGCTCAAGCCGACACCAACGCAAATTGCTTCAATCCAGGGTATCATCAATCTATTGGTAATTACTTAAAAGTGACTTATGAACATCAGCGCAATTAAATAAGTTTTCGGAGAAAAACGTGGAATCCTCACAATCAGCATTTGCTCAAGAAGAAGAAAATTTGAAACGGGCTTTAGCATCATTGGATAAATTGATAAATGAAAGTAACATTGAGCCTGGTAAAACAAATTTGCCAGAAATGCATTCTCGAATTGGTGTAGGGAGTTATGATACGTTTTTGCTCTCCCTACCGTCTTTCCGGAAACTTCGTTCGGATCGAATTCAGATGAGAAAATGTCCATATTTTGGCAGGTTCGATATACTTGAAAATGGGAAGCCAAAATGTTATTATTTAGGCTCTTACTCTGAATTGCTTGATGGATTTCGCATACTTGATTGGAGATCTCCTTTATCAAGACTTTTCTATGAGGTTCACACTGAGGGATATTATGATGTCGAAACATCTGAAGAAACAAGAAGGGTTCCCGTCTACCATAAAGTTAGTATAAAAATACAGAATTCAGTTCTCCTCGATGCCATCGTTTCATTTTCTAAAGACCCAGCAAGTTTTGAAATTGATAAAGTCATTATACCAGCAGTCGATTATCGTTATATTGAAAGGAAACCTGCAAAGAAAGTTTTACAAAAAGAAGTTCGCAGAGTGATAGAGGCTAAGGCCGAACCTGTGGAATCCAGTAATCAAAAAACATATAGGAGCAAAGAGTCTAAACCAACAGATGAGAAACCAAGAGAATTGAAACCCAATCGGCTGTTAACCTCCGAGCTACAATCACGAGGAGACCCTAAAATTCACACAATTTACCGCACATTTCAAAGCGATCAGTTTCGGATTGTAAGGTTACCATCTAATCATGTAGTGATATTGAATGGAGTTGCTGGAAGTGGAAAAACATCTATTGGCTATCACAGACTTGCATACCTAGCCTTCGAAGAGAGAAATATTGCTTTGAAACCAAATAGAATGCTGGTTTTTGGCCCCAACAAACTTTTCCTAAGTTTCGTAAGTGAACTACTGCCATCACTCAGGATCCAAGGTGTAACTGAAACAACTTTCGAAGATTGGGCTCTCCAGAAATTAGGGCTGGCACATCAAGAAAACCAAGGACCCTTGGAAAGGATGATCCTAATTACAGATAAATCCAGTGAGCTCTTCTTATCGCCTAGAACTTCAAAAAACAAAAAAAAGACACTATGGAAACGCTCTAGAATTAAAGGCAGTTTGGCATTTGGGAAGGCTATTAAAGAATTAGTTGAAGTTGAGGGTCTTCCATGTCCTGTCCAAAACGATCTACCAATACCCATTTTTGGTAAAGGCAAAGATATTTTTGTGATCTCAAAAGAAACGCTTTTACTTTTATGGCAAAGCACTCAAAATCATCAATTACTCGATGAGAGGTTTGGTGCCTTCAAAGATTCAATAGCAAGCCACATCCAGACTGCCATCGAAGAGAAATCCTTCCTCAAAAAACTGGTGTCCAAATCTTTCGAGCTCGAAAAGAAACCAATTAATGATTTTATAGAAGAAGAACTAACGAAATCTTATATCTTTTTTCCTTTAACTGTTTATTCCCTGATAATTAATAACAAGATATTTTCTAAAACTATTTCGGGATTTCCTCACACAAATCTCGATACATTAGGGTCTTTTACCTTTGATAAGGAAACAATTGACTTAGAAGACCTTGCAGGAATCCTCTACGTCAAACTCCTGATAGAACCTAACAAATTCGAAAGATACGACTATATAATGATAGATGAGGGTCAAGATTTCTCACCTCTTCATTATGAGATTTTCCACAATATTTGTCAAAACAATTCCATGACAATTCTTGGTGACATTGCTCAGGGAATTGTCGCTCATCGCGGGCTTGCTAACTGGAATGAAATTAGTGAGATTTTCCCTGACAGCAAAATTGAAAATTTGCTTACAAGCTATCGGTCTACTTATCAAATAACGAATTTAGCGAATGAAATAATTCCAAAAGTTTACAAAAAGCACGCGGAGTTAGCAACACCTTATCAAAGATATGGAAAAAAACCAAAGTTGTTGATAGTTCCAAATGAAAACAGATTGAACTTCTTCCTAGAAAAAGAGATAAATTCTTCTGAAATTAAGAATCTTAATATTGGTATTATCACTAAATCAGAGGTGGATGCCGAGAATGCATACAGATTTTTGGAAAGTAGAGGCATCAGGAGCACGCTTGTACGAAAAAGAGATCAGAAAATAAAGCTACATAAGGGTATAAGAATTATACCTATCACATTATCCAAAGGGCTAGAGTTCGAAAAGGTTATCTTGCTTAATGTTTCAAAGGCAAATTATGACGATTTCGTAAAATATGACGGCAGGTTATTGTACGTAGGAGTTACACGAGCCTTGCACGAATTAATCATGATATCAATAGGGGAACCATCATTTCTTTTCAAAGGTTCAAACTATCTACATCTTCAATATGAAGTCTAAAGATTTTTGTTTTACTATTTCAATAATGAGAGTTTTGTTTATTATTGATAGTCGTTGTAGAAGTTCAAATCGTGAATGTCCTGTCCACTAATACAATTATGCATAATGAATGAATTTTCTATTTAGAGAAACGAGGATAATATGAAAAAAACGTGTGCTTGGCTTAAGGGAGCCTTGTTAGGCGGTTTGCTGGGAAGCGCGGTGGTCTTGCTGCTTACTCCTTACTCCGGCGAGGAACTGAAAGCCCGCATCAAGGATTATATCGACAACGTTGAGCATGAAGTTCGCAAGGCTGGTGTTGAAAAACGGCTCGAACTGGAGAGCGAACTCGAGCTGATGCGCTCGGGCAAAATCTAAGCAATCAAACTGAATCACCCAGACCCGAATGTTATTGCACCTTCGGGTTTACGGATACGGCGTGCTTGGTGTCGCTGTCGGGTAAACGATCTTCGGCTGCGTTGGCGTGGGGATAATAATTATCTCTTGTGTGGGACTCACCAAGAAGTCTTCGACACCAATCTCTTCCTCAACTGGCATGGTCGAGACTTCATTCACATATTCGATGCCAGGGCGACAGGCTTGCTCCAGGTTGAATGAGACGTTCTCCCAGGTCAGCGAATTACCATTATTAAGTGTGCGCTGCATGGCATTGCCCAGGCAGCCAGACCCGCTGGTGTAATTGACCAGCGAAAATTTCCACATATCTTCATAACTGATGAGTTGTCCGGGCTGTCTGCCGGTGTTGTTGAAAACGATTTGCCTTACCTGTTCGCAATTCGCGAGCAAGCTGCGGGCAAAGATGCTGATGCTGAAGTTAGCCTGCGTGAGGTCGATGCCCACCGGGCATTCCGGGCAGGCGGCATTGACCTTTTGCACAAGCGCTCCGCGCAGCATCTCCTGATAATCCTTATCCAGGTTGCCAAAACCGCGCTGGCAGGTTTCTTCGGTTAATATCAGGGGGCAAAATTGAGTGTAAAAACTGGGGTTCCATAGTAATACGGCGTCCGCACCGACATCGCTCAGGTGACCCAGACCAGCCTCATAGACCCGTGAATAGATCCCAGGCCAAAACTGGCTCTCACGGCTGAAGATGTTCTTCATCAACTGTGCTGGAACACCAGTCTGGTTGGCAACCTGGATGATTTCGGCATTAAACTGGTTCTGCCAGTCATCCACAACCGGTTGGGCGATTTCCATTCCACAAACCGTTGCCGCCCCGTTTGTTTCCAGCCCGCTACCCGGGCAGCTGCTGGCATCTACCATGCCTTGCTTAATCAACATTCCTGCCAACAGGTAGTATTCATTGTCTGTTTCCAGTTGTTCTGCCAATTGCGGTGTGCGCAGCCAGGTAGGTGGACCATCGATCGGCATAAAGGTCTGCCAGATTTCCGAGCAAGTTGATTTACCTTCTCCAATCCACTGTGAGCTGAGCACATCCACATAATAAGTTGGTTTATCGACCGATGGATTGTCTGGGTTGGCAAAATCTCCCCAGGGAATCACCCGCACCTGGGCGCTATAAACCTCGCTGGCGTCGCCATAACTCGATTCTGCCCAAAACTCGACGGTCACGCCATCTGTGCCGGTCGGTGTCAACGGAAGGTCACAATACCCCCCGGGGCAGCTGAAGCTCATGTCATTGTATCGCCCCACGATCTGGATAATATTCTCGTTGGGCAGCGGCTCATATCCCTCGAAACGCAAATAGGGCAAACTTTTACAGTTATTTTGCCCGGGCTCCTTGTTGCAGCCAACGATCGAAATGTAAACTTCTGGCGCCGGCAGGTTGACCTCTACCTCCTTGCGCAGGGGGGTCACATTTGCCAGGTGCAAATACAAACCGTTACAGTCTTCCGGTTGGGTGATATTCGCGGTATACATGCAGGCATTGGTCTCCATCCATTGTTTTTGAATAGTCGCGCCGCAATAATAGAGCACTTCGCTGTTATCAGGCCAGGATTCGTGTTCGGTGTAAACCTGGCAAACCACCTCTGAGGTCTTCCATGAAAGCAGCCACCATTCATAAAGGGTGTAGTCAACCTCAATCTTGATGGTACGCTTCTTTTCAGAGAAAAGTGTCGGAGCAGTATTGACTGGTCTGGTATTGAAGAAGCTTAACAACAGAGCAAAGATCACGAAGATCCTGATCAAACGGTTTACATTTTGCTTGTTGTTTTCCATTTTTTACCAAACGCCCTTGCTTTAAGGATAAGGACTGGGCGGTGTGTTCGTAATTACTATCGCCGTCGGGAACGGGTAGGGTCCGGTCGTCGGGCTGAGCTGCGGTGTGCTTGTGGGCACAATTTGCGTTATACCCGGTGCGGGTGTGTTGGTAGCAATACCTGGCACCGGTGTTGGCGTCGCGGTTGGCTGGGCGATCTCGGTCAGACGGGCATCGGCAGTGTGGGTCATACCAACCGCTTCAGTCAATTGGGCTTCATAGGTCAGCACAATCGCGTTCAGCGCAGAAGGGGTCCGGATCGATTCGACAGCCTGGCTAACCAACTCCGCGATCTTCCCTTCTCGTGGTAATAGCACCTCGGTACGTGTCTGATCAGGCAATTGCCAGACCTCCAGGGCACCCCAACCCAAAACAAATAGCTTCACCCTTTCGGGATCACCAAGGCGCAGTGCCATCGGAATGCGCAAGACCAGATCGAGCAAACTGATATCGGTGTCGAGGTTCTGATCGTAAGAGGCATATAAAACTGGCAATCTAGCCAATCGTCCCCATTGAACTAATTTAGTAAAGAGCAGTTGCAGCACTTGCTGCTGCCTGGTGGCACGAAAAACATCGTCATCTTTTTGATAAGAAACATAGCAAAGTGCTTTTTCCCCATCCATACTATGCAATCCCGCCGGCAGTCCGCCGCAGTCATCGCGTATGGGGTAAAGCACGCTCACCTCAAGCCCATCCAGGTCGTCGACCAGCCAGGTAAACTCTGTCTCATGAGCGACCACGTACCGGTCTGGGCGCACGCCAAAGTTATAGGCGATCGTGTCATAAACCAGTTTTATTCCACCCAGCGGATAGGCAGTGTTGATGCGACCCATACCCTGCCCTGGCAGGTACAAAAAGGTTGAGCCAGGGATGGAGATAACGCTGGCTTTTGACAGACGTTCGTTGATCAACAGTAGGTGGATTGCATGTGTACGCCCCCGCATTGACAGGGTTTCTTCAGCTCCAAGAAGCAGCCAGATTGTGGTTCCTTCTGGCAGAGACACACGGTCGGCTGGCGGTGGCGCAGGGGTTGGCCAGGTTTCCAAAGCAGGGGCAAAAGTGGGCCAGGGTGTCGGAGTCGGAGTGGAAGACGGCGTGAGCGTGGGACTGGTTGTGTATGACGGCAATGCGGCTTGCACTCCCTCCTGCCCCGAAGAAGGGCGACCACGCTGGTTACACCCCGTCACAATCAAACTGAGGATAATCACCCCCACTGCAAACGTTAACCACCTTTTGTGATCGGTTGGTAAAGTGCGCTTAGTTTCCATAGCTTAATAACGGTGTGGTTCGACACTCCATCAGAATATCGATTATAGCATAGCCTGGTTGGTCAAACGTTTTTTGAGTTGGAATTCCAATCGTTTTCACCTAAATGCTGATAAAAATAACTGCTGCTGTCAAAACCAGATTGACAAGAATTGACCACAGCCAGATTAGATAGACAACATCTCTGCCAGCACGTTCCTGTAAATAAAGGAACAACCCCAAAAGTGTGTCAAAAAGCGTGAACAAAAGCCCGAGCATTGCCAGCAGCAAAAGATGGGTGGATGGCACCACCTCAAGACTCACCCAAACGACCTGGGGGTGCAGGGTCACAAACAACACTGAAATAATGATCAACAGACCCAGGCTGATGGCACCGCCAGTGAGGAAACGCTTAGCCCGCTTGTCATCGATGACACGCTGCCAGAGCATTCGCAGGTTTTCTGATTGGGGCTGTACCAGCTGCAGGCTGCCGAGTTGAGCGAGTTGTTTGTAGGCCTGGGTAAAGTCTTGCGGTTCGCTGGGGGAGATTACCAGATAAGCCTGGCTGAGCTTGATCAAAATCATCTGATCTGGCGAGGTGGCAACAAACAAGGTTTTACCCAAGCCTTTGATATCGATCTCACCGTAATAAGAGCCGAGGATCGTCGACAGACCGACCAGGAGAGGGGTTTCAAAGTCACTGGATTGGTGAACCCAGTCAATTTCTCGCATGGGGATAAGATCGCGCCGCAGACCCCATTTCACTTCCAGGAAATCACGATTCAGCGTGTATACCGTGGTGATGATTGTGAAAATACGGTAAATTATCAGTCCGAGAGGCACCAAAAGCAAAATACCAATCACTACCAAACCAATCGCCAAGCCGCCCTCGACGGTGGTTGAGCCTGTTATCAGCAAAAAGAGGATGGCGGCAATCAACAGCAAGCCAATCAACGAGTAAATAGCCAGGCTTCTTCCTTTTGGCGGAGAGAAATTGCGTTCCATTGACGAAATTATACTTCCCCATGAGGAAACGCGAGAATTGCCTGTCGTGAGTCAGCAATTCTCAAGGTGAAGATAAAGAATGTTTTTTGCCCTAATAAAGGACAAAACCGAGATTTACACAAGCGTAGGGGCAGGTCTCAACCATGAACGCTCAATGACCGCTTTCATCGTCACACCTCCCCTGCTCAAAAACTGCAGATAGGCATTGAAAACCGAAAATTAACCGTAATTCCACCGCGGGTGTTTGGCTGATTAAAAAATTTCAGCTTTGCTCACGTTTTGAACCCGCCCTACATTTTTGGAGTCCGAGTGCTATCCTACCGGAAAATGTCGGATATTCACAAAAACACTAAGACCCGAAGGGCAGTCCCTTCGGGTCTTAAATAACCACAACAATCTTAATCTACGCGATACTCCGCGCCTCTGTGAAGCGCTTCAATGTTTAAGTTGATAAACTTTTGCAATCTTTCAGCTGTATGCGCTTCCAAAGCACGCTCAAGAGAGCCTTCCGGCAGAGCCTTCATATTGGCTTCCAGGGCACCAAGTAAAACCATGTTTGCTGCGCGCTCATTGCCCAGATCGCGGGCAATCGTATTTGCCGGGATCATCAGCCAATGGATATCATCGCGGGTGGGCTCGCGGTTGACCATCGATTCGTTGACGATCAAAAAACCGCCCGGGGCAACCATGGATTCATATTTGTCCAGCGAAGGCAGGTTCAAGGCAATCACAGCGCGGGGGTGCAGTGCGCTTGGTGAGCCAATTTCCTCATCAGAGATCACGACCGTACAGTTGGCGGTGCCGCCGCGCATTTCGGGTCCGTAGGAGGGAATCCAGGTAACATGTTTGCCTTCGTCCATTGCGGCGTAAGCATAAACCTGACCGGCATAGAGTGTCCCCTGACCACCAAATCCAGAGATGATTACTTCTGATTGCATCGTTTAGCCTCCTTTAGAGATTTCTTCGACGGCTGATGACACTTTGAAATCGCCAATCGGGTAATGGGGGATCATATATTCTTTCAGCCATTCGCGGGCGTTTACAGGTGTGAGACCCCAGTTGGTTGGGCAGGTTGAAAGCAGCTCTACGAACGAGAAGCCTAAGCCTTGTTTCTGCACCTCGAAAGCGGTGCGAATCGCTTTTTTCGTGTTTCGAATGTGACGGGCGTCGTGCAGGCTGCGCCGAACAACAAACGAAGCGCCATCAAGCGATGACATCAACTCAGCGGTGCGGATGGGATAGCCCTGGGTTTCCACATCGCGCCCGAGTGGTGAAGAGCTGGTTTTCTGACCGGGCAGTGTGGTGGGTGCCATCTGACCGCCGGTCATGCCATAGTTGGTATTGTTAATAAAGAAAACCGTGATCTGCTCCCCGCGGGCTGCGGCAGCGATAATCTCACCCATTCCCATGGATGCCAGGTCACCATCACCCTGATAGGTGAAAACCATTTTGTTTGGCAGCGTGCGCTTTATGCCGGTTGCCATGGCTGGTGCGCGACCGTGCGCGGCTTCAACAAAGTCAAAATCGAAGTAGTTATAAGCAAAAACCGAACATCCGACAGGGGCGACACCAATGGTATTATCTAATTCGCCCATCTCTTCCAAAACTTCGGCGATCAGGCGGTGTGCCACACCGTGCGTACAACCCGGGCAATAGTGGGTGGTTACATCGGTAAACCCAAGCGGGCGATCGTAAATCACATTCACATTTGTATCAACCATCGTTAGGCTCCTGTTCCAACTAATTCGCGCATCTTTGCCAGCCAGGTACCACGAGCATCACGATTGACATCGTGTTCGCCGTGAACCATCTCTTCGATTGCGGTATCGATCTCATCCGGGTAGGGGACCATGCCGCCCATACGCCCATAAAAATGCAGCGGAACGCGTTTGGCAACAACTGCAGCAACGTCATCCAGCATTTGACCGTTGTTCATTTCGACTACCAGAATGCCCTTCTTGCCCGGAACGAGTTCGTCCAGTTCTTTGAATGGGAAGGGTGAAACTGTGATAGGTCGCAAAAGACCAACCTTGACACCTTTTTCGCGCGCCGCTCTGACAGAGGTTAGTGCGATTCTGCCTGCAGTGCCATAGCCAACCACCACATATTCGGCGTCATCAAGGTGATAACCCTTGTAGCGGACTTCGTCTCTTTCAATTTCTTGCCATCGTGACATCATTTTTACGTTGAAAATTTCTTGCACAGGCGCGCTGATGTTAATCGAGGTAAGAACTGAGCGTTCACCATCAGGGTGTTCAGCGCCAACCGCCCAGTTGGGGGCTTCGGTGCGAATTGGGACGAACTCAGGCAGCTCGACCGGTTCCATCATCTGACCCAAATAGCCATCCATCAGCAAGCAGGCAACCATGCGATATTTTTCTGCCAGGTCAAATGCCAGAGCGGTCAGATCGACAGCTTCCTGAACCGACGCGGGAGCAAGGACGATCAGGTGATATTCACCGTGACCGCCGCCGTGGACCATCTGGGTATAGTCAGCCTGAGAGGGGGCAATATTTCCCAGCCCCGGTCCGCCGCGAACTACGTTAACAATCACAGCAGGGAGTTCTGTACCAGCAATGTAGGATATCCCTTCTTGCATCAGACTGACACCAGGGCTGGAGCTGGAAGTCATGGTGCGCAAACCGGTGCAGGCAGCGCCATAAACCATATTGATCGCTCCGAGTTCGCTTTCAGCCTGGACAAACGCTCTGCCAAGCTCAGGCATACGCGCAGAAAGATGCTCGAGAAGTTCAGTTTGAGGTGTGATCGGGTATCCGAAGTAGGAAACCAGACCGACCCGCAATGCTGTTTCAGCTACGGCGACATTTCCTTTGATCAATTCGAGTGCCATTATTCAATCACTCCTTCCTTTGCCGATGGTGTGCCTTTGAATACTGTGATGGCTGCGTCTGGGCAAACCACAGCGCAAATGCCACAAGCGATGCATTTCTCAGGATGCAGCATGTAAGCGGGGTGGTACCCCTTGGGGCTTAGCCTTGACATATCGAGCGCCAGAACATTCGTAGGGCAATCTGTTACACAGATTTCACAGGCTTTGCAATACAAGTCGTTTATTTCTACCCATCCCTTAGCGGGCATGTAGTGCCTCCTTGGTGTTGGTTTTTTCCTGCTGGTTGGGTGAGTCAGACAGGATGTGTGACTTTAGTATAACGCAAAAGCCGGTTTGATTCGCTCTCCGTTTCTTGAGAAGGCACTTGTTAATACAGGAATTCTTTTGAGGAAGTTGCCAGGTTTGAATTCAGTTTTGTGAGCAGGCTGCTCATTTCTTCAATTATGGCAAGGTTTAGCTTTCGGGGGTCGAGATCTGGGGCGAGCTCAGCCGGCAGTTTTGGTTTGCCGATGTCAATTTGTAGCGGTATCTTCCAGGCTGGATCTCTGGAGACACGCTGTGCCAAAAACTGCCTTACCATGGCGAGTTGATGGCGCCTCTTTTGGTTCCACCCTATTTGGGCGAAGCGGCTGTTGAAGGCTCTTTCGGTAACAACGCCACTAACCAGGACCGGCAGAAGCGCGGTCTCAGGAACCTTGTTAAGAAAAACACCGATACTATCTGACCAGCCCTGCAGAGACTCGATCGCGCCATCCATCAAGGCGGGGTCGGGCTCGAGCTGCCCTTTTGGAAAGATGACCACTGCCATACCCTCATTTAGCGCCCGGATGATCTCGCGAATAGCGCTCAATTTAAATGTGCTGTCGGGTTCAATTGTAAGCATATGGCGGTTAATATTCCGCAGCACATGCATAAACCCTTTTTGCTGCGCCACGACTTTGATATCCTCGCGCTTTATTACGGCAAGGACGCCCAATATGTCGATCAGACCGGGATGATTCGCGACGACAAGTAACGGACCTTCGGCTGGGATTTTGCCCTGACTATCAACGATAAGACCATCTGCAAGGGTGTTGACTGTTCGTTCCGCGGTCTCCTGCAAAGAAGACTCAGGCAATTGCTCATCGATGCGCGCTAACAAATCAGCCAGCCTGCCAGCAGAGCGGTATCCGAAGGTGTCGATCATCCAACTAATGATTCGCCTGCCACCCAGGTTAGCGGAAGTCTTTATATCTTCCAACAAGATTTTGGTAAGGCTGTCTTTCTCGCTTGATTTCATTTTCCAATTTTACATTGACACAAGCTCAGGTGGCTTTTTTGTATGTAAATCTGTCATCGTAAGCGAAGCTCTGTCACCCTGAAACGTTATCTTCCTGGGCAAAGCGATGGATCTTTTCAGCAATTTCTCAAATGTCCGACAATACACAACCTGCCACCAGGAAATCACAGTGCGATTAGCCAAAAGTATCTGGCAAGAGAATTGCAACTACAGATTTGACAACATTTAACAGACTGTGGGCAGCCTATGAACAATCAAACCTACACCCCCAACGAAGAGCCGCCCGGGCGGAAATCCCAGGCGTTTAAGATCTGGATACCAACTTTGGCGTTATTGATCCTGGCTTTGTTTCTGATCATCAACAAAAATCAGGGTGCGGTATCTAAAAACCCGGATATTTCGACACCTCTGCCAGGCAGCCAAAGTGCCCTTGAAGTGCTGCTTTACACGCAACTGCCAAACCTGGTCGCTGAAACCGGGCGCGACGATTGGGTTCTCGACGAAGTACAGTTTAACCAGGAATACACCCAGGCAGTGCTATGGATGGCGCAAACTGATGACGAGGGCGATGAAATCATTGCCCGTGAGCCAGACCTTGTTTTGGCTATTTGGGATCCGGGAGATGAACTGTGGCGTTTACACCTGGTAACCGATGAAGATTTCAGTCAAATTTTCCTGGAGTCAGATTTTAGGGACAGCGAAATTGCACATCGCCTCTTCCCCGACGCGGACCCCAAGGCTGGCCCGGCTGGTCCGGTCTATGGTGGCTATAAACTCCCATGGGAGGGCGGGCTCTCCAAACGGCTGACCTGGTCGGTTGCCCACACTTCATGTAATCCCAAGTATTTTTGTAACCATGCTTTCGACTTTGCTGATGGCACCATGTTTGATGTCATGGCTGCCAAGGGTGGCTACGTCTATCATTGGCGCGACTCTTGTCGCAATGGGAATTCGAGTTGTGCCAATAGCATCACACTCGAAGATCGCAGCACCACCCCCTGGACTTATCAGATATACCTGCACCTCGCACAGGGAAGCATCCCTGCGTCACTGAAATCAAAGGGCGTCTATGTCAAGCAAGGCCAGTTCCTGGGCAAAGCCGATGATACTGGCATCAGTACCGGGCATCACCTCCATTTTATGGTTGTCGAGCAGTCCACACTGAATGAGTGCAAGTATTATTGTTTTGGCAGGGCTGTCGACATCACTTTCACCGATGTGAATATCAACTGGCACAATGCCACTCAAGGCGGTCGCCCCCGGCTTGAAAGCGAATCCAGGTGGTATGGTGGGCAGGGTCAGCGGCACTATGTGAGCGGAAATGGAAAACCTCAGCTGCCTTACGAAATAATTCTCTTCCCTGTTTTCAAGGAATCAACAAAATAAAAAGGTGGATTTGCCTTATAATCCCTTACCACAACCCCTTATAATTAGGGTTGGGATATTATATGACTGATAACACATCATTGACCTCACGTGAGACGGAGATTCTTGCCCTGATCGCCGTAGGAAAGGCAAATAAAGAAATCGCTGCTGATCTTTTTATCAGCGTTAATACGGTCAAGGTGCACGTATCCAACATTTTCCAAAAAATAGATGTCTCATCGAGAACCGAGGCAACCCTTTACGCCATAGAGAATGGAATTGTTCAATCTCCGGCAGCGACCAACACACAGCAAGAGGACACAGGCTCAGAAACGTCTGGGGTTACCTCTGAAATAATCATGGGCGAAAAGCCGCGCTGGTTGATGAAAAATTGGTGGGTCGCCGTTCTGCTGGGGTTCTTGTTGTTATTCATAATTATCCAGACATCCGTGCCATCATTATCATTTTTCAGAACCACACCAACACCAAACCCCTTTATTGAAGCTCTGAACCATGACCGAATGGAAGCAATTCAACCCATGGCAGACCCCCGTATCGGTTTTGCTGCCGTGATCAACGATGGTGCAATTTACATTATTGGCGGCAGGTCTAGTAACGAGACAGTTGGTTTGAGCGAAAGATATTTGATTGATTCTGACTCATGGGAATCGTTGCCCGGCAAACCTACCGCTGTTTCAAATGTCGAAGCGGTTTTCCTGCGAGGGGCAATCTATGTTCCTGGTGGAATTATGAGCAATGGCTCTGTTACAGACACCATGGAAATATTTGTTATTAATGAAAACAAATGGGAAGTCAGAGCTTCTGTCCCAGAAAGAATCAGCAATTATGCCCTGGCGACATTCGAGGGGCAGTTGTTCCTTTTTGGAGGCTGGGACGGCGCAGATGTGACTGACAGGGTTTACCGATATGATCCATCCCTGGACGAGTGGTTCCCCTGTGCATCGATGCCTACGGCAAGGATGAATGCCAGCGCAACTGTAATGGGGGGCAAGATTCTCGTTGTAGGTGGCAGTAATTTTGAAGAAGATTTTGCACACATTGAGGGTTACCAACCCAGTTTTGGCATGGATGATGGCAGTGAATGGGAAAAGAACGATGACCTCCCGTTTGACTGCGGTTTTTGCAGCAGCAACAGCCTCTCTGACCAGATGTTTGTAATCACAAATGACAGGATCTGGCAATTGTCGCATGGAACCCAGAAATGGTCTGAGATTCAGCTAAGCAAAGCTCAACAACTCCCCGCAAACGTTAGCAGCATAGTTAGCCCGGATGGATATCTTTACATATTCGGGGGAGTCACACCAGAGGAGACGCTCGCAAACCTGGCGGTGAAATACCGTGTGATTTATACGATCTCCATCCCGAATGTGATCAATGAGTAATGCTTAATAATTAAGGTAAGCTTGTTTCATTCCAATCCACATATATAAGCACTTCCCTGCTGTCCCAAAACCACGCGGAGTAAAGCAAGGTTTTAAGAAATGCTCGGTCTATCCTTGCTCGTTCTGAAAAACATCGAAAGAAATTGCCCGCACACAGTAAGCGACAGCCTTCCCCATGGACGCCCAGCGTGTGGGGTTGCCATACCGTCCCTGAACTATGCGGGGCTGTTGAATACGATGGACTTTAAAGAAAGCGGTAGATTGCCGCAATCTCCATATCCCCCTGTGATGACGACTGAAGGTTTGGTGGAATCATTCCCCTGAAAATTTAAAAAAAAGAGGAGACCTTGCGGTCTCCTCAATGTCTAGTCAATCAGATTACTGAATGGCGATACCAGAGTAGTCTTCTGCAACGGATGCCGCACCAACACGAGATTGGACACGAACAATCACAGCCAGTTGAGAACCAGCAGGTCCTTCAACGATTGCTGAGCCGCCAAAGGTGCCATCGGTGTAGTAGCCAAATTCAGCAGCGCCAACTACGCCAGCGTTTGAGTTGACTTTACCACCAGCGGGGATAGCATCAAGGGAATCAGTTCCAACCAAGGCACCAGCTTTGTCATAGTATTTGACTGTGACAGCACCAGCAGCCAAGTCGCCACCGACATTCTGGATCGCAATGTATGCACGTTGGCGAGTGCCATTTGCCCAGCCAGAAGTAGTCCAGCGGACGTAGGGAAGTGCAACTTTCGCAGCGCCGGAGTTGAATCCGAGGAAAGCGGTGGAGAGACCGCCGCCAAAGATCTTGCCCATGGCAACGATGTCGCCATCAGCGGTGATGACAGCAGATCCAATGTAGCCATCAGCATTCTCATCACAGGCATTGAAGGATTGCTTGGCACCAGCAGCCAGGGTCACAGGACCAGCAGTTCCGCCATCAGCATATTCGACGGTGACTTCAACATCGCCAGCAGTCGTATTCTGGACAGCGTAGGAAGAGGTCTGAACACCGTTGAATTTGCACAATGCAGAAGGCATGTAAATTTCGGTTGCAAAATCTGATGCACCTTCGAAAGCGTATGCTGCGGTTCCGGTGATATTGAGCTCAAGAGCGGATGCGACCACGGGTCCGGTTGAATAAACCTGCAGGGATCCATTGAAGCCAGCGGGGATAGCGCTCATAACGCCCAGGTCAAAATATTTGGTTGCATGGGCAGGAATGTCATTTGCCTCAACAGTGATCGGAGTGCCTGTAACAGGAACGAAAATCAGTTCGAAGTCAGCAGCTGTAGTACCAACGTTTTGAACAGAGACGATGGTGTTAGCGCCAAAAGTTGCCTTCAAAACAGTGGGGACCAGTACATAGTCGGAACCGCTGGTGAAGCCATTGGACATCGGGCGAACTGCTACACCGCTGCCGGCTTTTGGAACCTGGACCAGGGTGGAGACGAGGGGCTGGTTCGAGGACATAACTGCGGAGCCTTTGAAGCCATTCGCAATGTCGCCAACAGAACCAACATAGATTGAAGTACCTGCGAGGGGAGCTAAATCGGGCAGGGTGATCGGAATACCATTGGAATCAGATTCACCGTAGAAAACCAGGTTAATGGTTGCCGGACCGGCACCAACATTTTGGTAGGTCACGGAAGTGGTAAACTGAGTGTTGTACGCACCGGCTTGGGCAGATGTGAAGACACCTCCCATAAGCAGGGCGAGGACTAAAACGACACTTGCAAATTTGAATTTCATTTTACTTCTCCTGTTAAGATATAATGTACTTACGATGTTATTTTAGACTTTACCTGGAAAAAGACAATAACCCATTCGGATTATTTTGTTTTGAAAACGGTTTACAACAAACCAGGTGACTGAAAACTTATTGGAACTTAACCGCGAAATGGATTTTTGACCTAATGAATAAGAACTATATCCGCTTTTCCCTCCTGATTTTGACCGTCTGTGTCCTGATTTTTGCCGGCTGTCAACCTGCGAACGAGGTTGTACCGTCCCAGGAGCCCACGCTTGAACAGCCCCTTCCCACTTCAACACTTATTGAAAATAGTTTGCCGGTTATAATCTCGCCGGCAGCTGACATGACTGTAGTTTGCGGGCGTGTGGTTCACCCGGATGGCTCTCCGCTTAATAATTTAAACATCAGGTTAGCCGAAGTTTATTATGGGTCCCCCGGCGCTGAAGGAGCATTTGTCCTGGACACTGCTTCCAGCCCCAGCGCGATGACAGATGAGGATGGCTACTTTTGTACAACCGAAATAGTAGTGAGAGATTATGTGTTTATAATCGGCAACCCGGAAGAAAATTACGAAATTCACGCTGGCGAAGATGGAAAAGCAGTAGTTCTATCTCCAGCAGCCGGCGAGGTTTTGGATATGGGAGATATTGTTACTGAACTTGACCCTGATCTTTAAATAAATTTTCGTAAAGCGCAGCATGTTTCCTTGCTGCGTTTTCAATTGTCATACTCCGTGCCCAGCCATAAGACTGGGCACTTATGCTTTCATACTGTCGGGGGTCTGTGAAGGCTTGTACAATTGTATCCGCAAGATCTTCAGGCGATGCTGACTTGAAAAGCCAGCCGGTTTGCCCGTCGTCGATCAGTTCGTTATTGCCGGGTATCTCACTGGCAACCACCGGTACACCCCGTGCCATGCTCTCGATAATTACTGTTGGCAAACCCTCAACCAGCGATGGAAGCACAAAGAGGTCCATGCGCTCTAACCAGGAGCGCGGGTCTGGCTGATTTCCGAGCAGCTTGACGTAATTTTGTAAACCAAACTCCTCAATTTGCTTCTCGAGCATAGGTCGGTAGGGACCTTCTCCAGCAATGATCAATTCGGAATCCGGATGTTGCTTCAACACCCCGGGCATGGCTTCGATTAGAAAATGGAAGCCTTTACGTTCGATCAGCAGTCCGATTGCGCCGATTACTTTTCGGGAACTAACGGGATATTTCTTTACAGGTGCAGGTTCAAACCAAGCTTCCAGGATGCCATTGTGAACGACAAAAGCTTTTCTGCCGCTCCACCTTGTGCCGGGATAATCGTCAATGGTGTTTACGATGTTTTGAGAAACTCCAATCTGCAAATCTGTTTTCAGGGGAAACACATATTTGGAAAAAACTTGCCGCAGCAACCATGCCAGAGCGCCATCGCCCCATTCCTTGTCAATATGAGCTGTGCGTGAGGTTTTAGCAGTGTACCCAAATTTCCGTGCCCTGAGCGCAGCCAGCGTACCCACCTGGAAATGAGAATTGATTACGCAAATATTATTTTGAAGGCAATATTCAGCCAGTTGCGGTGAGTTGATTTTTGCGACTGTGTTTTTACCTTCGATGAAAACAACAGGTATGGACAGGCTTTCCAGCTCTGCCAGCTTCTGCTTTTCTATCTCAGTTCCAAAGCGATTCAAAATTCCGAGGCTGACCTGGATGCCCATGCGTTTCATAGCTTTGGTCAACTCAAGCCCGAACTTATCACTCCCGCCACTGCGGTTGCCGATGTCCAGACCTTTGATCAGCTGAAGAACCCGGATCTGCATTTCAGCCATTCTCCCCGGATTCCGCAAGCAGGGTCTCATACAATTTGAGGTAAGTTTTGGCAATTTCATCGATCGAGAATTGCTTAACCGCAAGTCTTCCTGCATTACTAATTTTTTGTCTTAGATGGGGGTTTTCGATCATTTCGTTTATTGCATCCGCCAGGGCGAGTGGATCTCCGCAAGGAACCAGCCTGCCATTAACCCCATCGGCAATCATTTCCCGCGTCCCTGCGATGTCTGTAGCCACCACTGGCAAACCGGCAGCCATCGCTTCCATGATGACCGTGGGCAATCCCTCCCACAATGAAGAAGAGACAAACAGGTCAAACCCTTGCAATCTTTCCTGTACATTTTTTACCTGTCCAGCAAATTCGACCTGACCCTCAAGACCACGCTGCCTGGTTTGCGCTTCCAACTCAGAACGTAATTCTCCGTCCCCCAGAAAGACCAGCTTAGTTTCCGAGTGACGCCCCAAGACCAGCGGCAAGGCTGCCAGCAGATGGGTATAGCCTTTCTGTTCAGCCAATCTACCAACAGTGCCAATGGTAAATCTCGGCTTTTTAGCTGTGATTTCCGGCAAAGGTTCAACACTATCTGGAAGCCTGATTCCATTGTAAGCAAGGATGGGTCGTAATTTTTTGCTGTGAGTTGGATATCGCTCCTTCAATTGGTCAACGATCGCACTGGAGACGCCTGCTTCCGCATCAATGCAGCGGGGATAGACAAAGTCAGAAATCGCTTGCTTTAACGTGCCTGAAAAGCCTGGCTCCCACTCGTTGATGTTATGCGCTGTGCGTACAACCACGGGGGTGCGCATCTTTCGCTTCGTCCAGATTGCTATATAGGTGCCCTGTTGAAAATGGCTGTGAAGAATATTGGGTTTTCTGGAGATTGCATATTCACGCAGTCTGATTGCGCCTGCAGATAAACTGCCCAAATTGTTTGGACCAGCCCACTCAGTTGCAAAGAACACATCAAGATCTTTCTGCTTCAACCTGCCGAGCCAATCAGTCTCTGCGGGGGTGTTCATCCTATAAAAAGCAAAAAGGTCAACTTTACAGCCCAAGCTAATTAACTGTTCACTCAGATCAATGCTGAAACGTTCCGCACCACCATTTACACCGCCAATATCAAGCCCTTTGATGATTTGCAGGACGCGAAGGTCAATCATTGTCGAATTCCTTCTTCAGCAGTCCAATTGCCCTGTCGGTTTCTTGTCGGGCGTGGGCGATGACAGCGGTTAGCTTTTTGCTTTTTTCGTTTCGATTCGCCCAGAGCATCTCCAGCTTCTTTCGTAAAGATGCTTCGCTCAGAACGGATATTTCGAGAAAATCGTCTTCAATCTGGAGAGATTTGACCATCCCCTGGGTCTTTGTGAGATAACCGATAAATAATGTGGGCACATTCATCCCGATTGCGTAGATGCCCGAATGCAGCCGGGTGGCAACGAATGCATCCATTTGTCCATAGCAAGCCTTGAGCATAGAAGGTGTTAATGTTTCATCGATATGGGATACATAAGTGCCCTGCGCACGTAAGTTATTGACCATCAGGGCAGTGGGAATCCCGTCAGTTTCCACCGAGGTAGGTCCAACCACCTGGTTAAAGAAAACAATTTGAACAGCATGTTTTTTGGAAAAACCTGCGAGCGCCTTTTCGACCACCGCATAGTAATTCTGCATTGCTTGCGAATCAAACGAACGGTTCATTCTGGATATCAAAGTGACACCTAATTTTGGCTGTTCCAGGTCCACTCCAGCATTCAATAATATTTCCGTTGCCTGGGCTGTTTCTGCTGCTGGCAAATTCAAGGCAAGATCGGGTGAATAATTCACTTTTTCCATCGGCAAACCAATTTCCTCAGCCAGTTCCATCGATTTATCATCTCGCAGATAAACCTGCCTTGCCTTCCCGAAAGCTTTTCGAATCAAAGCCCTTTCCCACCATCGTTTGAGTGGACCAATCGATTGGGGCAAAACAACCAATGGTTTTTTGTGTCGGTGTGCGAGCAAGGTTCCAGAGATGCTCACAGGGAAAGGCCAACCGAACCTTCCAGAGGAATAAAATTGGTTTCCGGGAACGCTCACAATCAGGTCTGCTTCCCGGTAGGCAGATCTCAAGCTGTCTACGCCTGGGTAGAAGCTGCGTCGTGAATTAGTATTGCCGAGCTGAAGGATAGTGAGCAGAAATTTTCGTAACTGTTGAGCAATTGAAGTGCCATCGTTCAAACCTGACAGCGACCAGGGAGAAGGAAGCGCAATGAAGCCGTTTTCGGTGTAGGTTGGTTCGTCTGGCCAATTTGCAGACACTTTAATCTCACAAAAGGGAAAAGCACGCATCAGAAACTCACGGGCGCTAATCAGCAGCCCCAGGTCACCGGCATTCATGGTTGAATGGAAGTTGACCAGCAAAATCTTTGGTGAAGGGTCAGATACTTTCGACACTTTCTTTCCTTGTATTATTCAGAGTTTTAACAGCAATTGTGCCATAAGAGACAAACAGAATAACCTCAGTCGTCAGGTAAACCGCCGCCGCCCCAAACTCAGCAAGGCGTGGGATCAGCACCAGGTTTAATCCCACATTAACAATTGCCGCTATAGCCTGTGGAATTAACCTGGATTTTTGTTTGTTAGCCGCAACAATAATGGCAGCAAACCCGAATTCAAGGCATTTCAAGAGCAGGATAGGGCTCAGCCTGACCATTAGATCGCCTGACACTGCATAGTCTTCACCCAGCAACAGGGCTGTTGCGGGTTTGCCCAAAAGAGCAATCGACAGGCTCATAATAACGCCAATAACCGAGAGTAGCAAGATCGCTTTCTTTGCCAGATCGACAAACTTGTCAGTATTGTTCTTGAACCAACGGCTTAGTGATGGGATAAAGTAGGTGTAGACCGCGTTTGGAATCACAAAAAGCGCGTTAATCAGGCTCAATGCCGGCGAGTAAACACCAGTGGCTACCTTGCCTTTAATGTTTGAAAGAATGACGACATCTGCTTGCATATAGACTGTCGCCAGGAGATCAGAAATGGCAAAGCTCCTGGTCTGGCTTAATATCTGTTTGATGTTCGAAAGCGAATGATCCCCCAGCCTGGGCTTCATGATGACTACAGCTGTGAAAGCAAAAACGAGTGAACAAAGAGCCCGCCATCCAGCAAACATGAGGATGTTTCGATTTCCAATCAGGATCAAAACGATCAAACCGAGCAATTTTAATCCTCTTGAAAGCAGGATGAGCAGCGAGTACTGCCTGATCTTTCGTTCGATGTTGAAGACCGCCAGCGAGGAGACAAAAATCGCATCAAACCAGACATCCATGATACAAACCGTCAGCAGTCCCATTGGGTAAAGATCTGGTCTGAGGTTTGTGGCAATAACAAATAGTAATACTGCCCACACGATTCCAGCTGCAGCCTTGGTCAGCAAGACATTGCTGAAAGTTTTGCGTAAATCCTGTGAAAGAGCACCCTCCCGCAGCAGCCAGGTATCCAGCCCTAAGTTAAAGGCAATCGCTGTTAAGCTCGAAATGGCAAAAACCGAGGTGTAGCCGCCGGATACTTGAGGACCAAAGTATCGTGCCAACAACAGCGAAAACAGCATGACCATCAGCTGAGCCAGAGCTGTTGAGACGGTATAACCCGAAAAAGAAACGCCTTGTCTTCGCCAGTTAGTGCTTGTCAGCATTATATTAAGGTCTCCAGGTGTTCACGAAAAGTTTTGCCAAGTGCTGTGATGGAGTAGTTTTCAACAAAAGCCTGCCTGGCATTCTGACCAATTTGTTCAACCAGGACTGGATTTTCTTTCAGGTATAAAATCGCCTCAGCAATTGACTCACCAGTACGCTCACACATCTTCAGTTCCACTTCATCGGTGAACTGATGACTGATTGCCGGGCTGGTACCTGCGATTACCACTTTCGCGCAAGCCATGCATTCGTAGATTTTGTTTTGAACGGTCATCAGAGATTGGGGCGTGCTGCCAAAAGCTCCCAGGCAAAGGTCTGCCCTGCCGATTTGCTCTACCAGTTCCTCCTGGGAGCACCAACTAAAAAAGGTTACGTTTTCCAGGTTCTTCATTTCCACCTGCTGAAGGATCCTGGCTTTTTCGGGACCCTCTCCGATGAAGAGGAATTCGATTTCATTGCTGGATGCCAACAACTCGATCGCCTCAATGATAAGATCGAGCCCGTGATTGGCAATAAATGTGCCGTAATACAATATCCGAAACTTATCTTTGAAAATTTCGGTTTGATCTTTTGGTTTAAAAATATTATCGTCGGCACCAATCGGAACGAGTTTGAACCGCTCTGTCTCGATCCCATAGGTTTGGTGAAGCCACTGAACATATTGAGGGGTGTCCTGGATCAAAAGGTCGGGAATATCCAGCGCCTTTTTTTCAGCGCGCTTGATGAAATTGACTGCAGAGTGCTGTGATCCTTCCAGAAACCTCTCAGCTGACGCCACCAGGTAAAGCGACATTAATACATCCAGAACCAGCGGTTTTCTCGTGAAAAAGCAAATGATCCGGGCAAGAAACACATCGAACTGACCGGGATAGCCAAGAACCATGACATCAAACTTCCCGATGGAAAAGCTCTTAATAATCAGTTTTGTATAAGCCTTGATAACCCTCCACCAGAACTTCGGACTGCGCCAGCCTCCGGCAGTCACGTTTTCACGGTCCTCAATGCTGTGCCAAAGGTTTTCATGGCAGATGGTCACATCTACACCGGCACTCTTCAGCGCGGCGATCAAAATCTTATTCCGGTTGTATTTTGCACGATAAGTGCCAAAATAGCAGACTCTCATAGAACAGTTACTTTCCACAAGTTTGATATATTTCTACCCCATCCAGATCGTAGATTAGGTTTGCACCCGGGTTTCCTGCAATGTTTTCGGCAAAATCAGGGCTGCCCATGGGTTGCTTCACGCCAGAATAGAGGTGTGTGATCCCATAATCGCAGAGCACCTGGAGGTTGACCGGGTCTTCATAAATTACACCTGAGATATGCGCCTTGTTTAAGAAGTCCTGGTCTTTTTCATCCAGCCCGGATATCAATGTGAGTGTGGTTGTTTTCCGGTTTCCATAATAAGGCAGCCAATAACCGGCGTCTGTCCCGAAGGGCATGGCAGGGTTAATAAAATTCAGATTCACTCCGAATACCGCATCTTCGGGAATATTGGTCCTGACCCATTCCATTGCCACCTGGTCTTCCGGGGTCATAAATGCCCGCTCAAGTTCGAAATCACGAATGCGGACCGGAACGAAAAGCACCGCGGCTGCGATGGTCAGGATCATCACCAAATTTTCAACTTTGGTATAAGCCTTTTCGGGTATAAACGAGGCAAGGCTCTCAACAAGCAAGCCTGCGCCAATGGAAATCGGCAAATAAAACGCCAACACGATAGCTGTGACGTTTGTAAACGCCAGCACATAGATGTTCAGCCTGTATGCGTTTGCAAACAAAACCAGGAATGCGACCCAGATTATTGTAAAAATACCTATCAACCTGGTCTTCGAGCGCAATAAAGCCAATAAGCTCCCCATCCCCATAACAACGATAAGCCAACTGGATTCCCGGAAGATCCTCATCGTATCGCCATCTCCCTCAGAATAGTAGGCTGCGTCTTCCAGCTTTCTTCCAGACGGTTCAACCGTCTCGCCTGGCAGCCTGACATCGAGATAAGCGCTCAATCCGGGTAATAATGCGGGCAGGATAATAATAAATACAAGCAAGCCGGCAAGAATTATTTGAGTTAGGGTTGTCAGTCTTGCTTCCTTTGGTTTAGACCTTATCGCCAGCTCATATACACCAATGATCAGCAGCAGGGGAAGCAAAAAACCGGCTACCCTGAAATGGGTCAGACAAACACCTGAGATTAGTAAGACCGCTTCGATGACAGGGGCGCGGAAAATTCGTTTTAAGAAAGGACCTTTTTCTGTCGGGCTTGAAATAGTGTCCCAAAACACTATGGCGGATGGAAGCAGAATTATTTGCGATGCCAGCTGCGTAAAGCGACTCCAGTTGATAAACCAGGATGGATATGGTGAAAGCAATCCCGCGGCTAACATCCCGATGATCGCAGCCGGTCGGGAGACTTTTTCATCTAATACGAGGAAACCCCCCACGCCGCAAATACCACTCAAAAACTGGCTCATCCATAAAACAGCCTGGTCAGACCCAATCCCTGCCAGCAGTTTTAACGGTGCAGTCAGCCCATAAAAACCAAGGTGGTAGTGATCCAATGATGTCGTGCCAAATGGCTGCATGGTGAACGGAAGCACCCCTCGCGTGGAAGTCATTTCTGTAATTAGCACATGATGGAGTCCGTCATCACCTGCAAGGTAGGGATATCTATAAGCGATGTAAAAACGTGTGAGCAGCGTCAAAGCCAGGATAGACAGTGTCAGCCAACCCCATTTGCCCAGGCTAAAATGCTCTTTCCACTCTTTATGCAGCCTCCAAACGATTATTACGGCAAAGAGGATCAATAAGAAAATTAGTTTGGAGGAGCCAATGCGGATATCAGCTGACAAAGTGCGGACAGAATAGTACAGCACCGGCCAAAAGGCGACCCCCAGGCTGGCAGCAAGAAACCAGCGCTGCAGCGGGTTCCAGCGGCGCCAATAGCCCGTTACTGCCAATAGCGCCCAGCCCGGGAGCAGAAGCAGTAAGAACATGAGCACAACTGATTTAATTTCAACCCACGGCATAGCCAACTCCATCTGAATAATACCTCATATGTCTTCGCCTGAAGCGGGCTTTTCAATCAACCAGACGCTGACTTCGTCGTTGAAGTATAAGCGGGTGAGACCCTGGCAAGCTGCCAGCGCATCCTGTTGCAGACCACCAGTTCCCCTGCGTATGTAGGCATAGTTTAGGTCGGCTTCTTCCACCAGCCGCCAAAAGTCCTTATCACAAGTTGTGACGCTGCTGGCACGGGCAGCCCAATCGGTCCACGTACCTGAGGTGGTTTCATCCAGTCCATACGGATAGAAAGTCGTCGGTGCCAGGCTCCAGCGTCCGGCGGTGGGCAGCAACCAACCGCCGCCATCGGCGCCCCGGTACATTCCGTAGCCCCAGGAAGTCGTGTTGACAAAGAACCGGGCATCCTGCGGGGTGTGCCGCTTGACCCAATCCAGCGCTGCCGCATCGCCTTTGTTTACTAAAATCGTGCCGTCGTTGACAGCATCGGCATTGCTCCAGCCACCCCAGCCAAGCAAAGCCAGCACCAGGAGCAAAGCCACGACAGCCAGTTGTTTTTTCCATTTCACTTTTGAGGCAAGAAAATCAAAGAGCCAAACCAAAAGAGCCGCGCTCAAAACAGCGAGCGGGATGAACAGCACCAACCCGAAATAATCACTGCGTAAACTAAAAATCGTGATGCCAAGCGGCACAGTGAAAAGCGCTACCAGCAAAGACCAAAGCCCAAATTTCCGCCATTCGGGCTTGAAGAACGACCAAATCAAACCAATCAGGGCTAACCCCAAAAGCCCATAAGCCACTTCAGGTCCTAGCACGCTACGCAAATAATCAATCTGTGCCGGGTTAAGTTCAAGCGATCCTTCCGGGACAAGTACTGAAGTGCTCACAAAAGAGGCAGAATAACGCAAAACACGAATATACCAGCGAAAACTAACCACCAAACCCAGAACCGAGGGCACCAACAGAATAAGCAAGCTTTTCCATTCAGCTTGCTTTGCCTTGATGCTGTTGATCAACCATTCGAGACCGATAATCACCAGGTAAAGTCCCAGCAGAAACGCCGCCAGGTAGTGGCTTAGCAAGGCTGCGATGGTCAACAAAAACAAGCCAACCCCATGCCACCATTTCATAACACTTTGTCGCAGACTTTCTGCTTCCGCGATGGCAGCAGGCAAGACCAACACTCCGACCAACAGCGTGTAACGTCCCCAGCTGAGGTAGTAGCCAGGCATTTTGGTGACAAAAGTGACAAAAAACGCTGCCAGCAAACCAATCCGCCAATCTTTGCCAATTGCTTTTGCCAGAGCATAGATAGAAACGCCAACGCAGGCATTCATCACTTGCCCCAACACCAGAACCGCCTGCTCGGGGGCTAAGCCGCTTAATACGGAGAAAAGAGCGGTGATTATATGAAAAGAAAAATGATAATAGAACGGACCCGGCAAATAAGGCTCAAGTGTGCTCGGCAGCCCACCGCCTTCAATGATTTTGCGAATGATCAAGGTGTGATGCTGCGAATCGACCCAATTGGGAAAAACCAAATCCCTCGCCTGCCAGTTACGCCAAACCACAAAGATCGCCAAAACAACCAGGGCGATGAGCCAGGTCTTGTTGAAGGCAGTCTTCCAGGAGTGGAGCAAACCGACAAGCACCAAGCCAAAGCATAAACTCAGCAACAGCCCAATCGCAAACGGGGTAAAGGTAAGTCTGAGCGCATAGAATATTAGCGAAACCAGGGTGATGAAGCCTGCACTAATTCCAAAAATGCGCGCCAGGGCTTCGCCTCCGTCCTGCTGGTGGTCTCCCAGCCACAGCCACCACGCCAGACCCGGCAAACAGAGCGCCGCAATCGCCAGGGCTATGCCCACAGCCTGACCCCCGTCTTATCCGGCAATTCAGCAAGCAGTTGTGCGACTGTTTTGTTTGAAACCGGGTGCACCCAGTCTGGAGCAATCTCTTTCAAAGGCATTAAAACAAAAGTCCGTTCAGTCAACCTGGGGTGCGGAATCTGCAAACGGCTGGCGTTTCTGATCAGGTCATCATAGAAAAGAATATCAATGTCAATCAGCCGTGGTCCAAAGCGAAAACTCTCCACCCGACCGAGTTCAACTTCTATTTTCTTGAGATAGTTCAATAATCGCAAAGGTGTCAGGTCGGTTTGAACTTTAAGCACCTGGTTCAAAAAATCGGGCTGTTCAGCATAACCCCAGGCGGCAGTTTCATAACGGGAAGAGCGTTCACACAGACACATTTTTCGCCCAAGCATTTCAATCGCCCGGTCCAGGTTCTTTTCCCGCTCGCCCAGGTTAGTACCGAGCCCGAGGAAGGCGATGCTCATGCCACCCCGCTTTTGACAATATCAATCAAATCTGCCAGCAGACCGAAAGCAGTCGTCTTGGGGCTGGGGTCAGATTCGAGAATGCCCATCCCAGGCAGCACGTCCAGCTCGAAACTGACATAGGAGGAAGTTCCATCCACTGAATAAAGCGGCGAATCCGAACCCACCATCTCTGGTTTTACGCTGACATGGTAACCATCGTTTTGCCAGCCGCCTTTGCAAATCAGCTTCCAGCGCTTTCCCTGTGCGTCTGCTGACCTGACCATCTCAGGGGTGATACCCCTTATCCCGGTTGGCTGCACATCCATGGGGGTCAGATTTTGCCCCATCAGAACGTTTGAGAGCACAGCCACCTTAATGGCCGCATCCCAGCCATCCACATCGTTACTCGGATCAGTCTCGGTGATGCCAATCGAAGCGCCGTAAACGATTGCCTGTTCGAGGGACTCACCGTCGCGCATACGGTCGAGTAACAAATTGGTGCAGGAGTTGAGGATGCCATAAAATCCGAGCAGTTTCGCGCCAGCCAGCGGACCACGGAAGAGCGAGAAGATCGGCGCACCGTCCAACACCGCAGACTCAAAGCGAAAAAGCTTGCCATGCTGACCGGTCAGTTCGGTAAGTTCACGAAAACCATAAACAACCGGACCTTTATTAGCGGTAATCAGGTTTAGCCCGCGCTTCGCAGCCGCGCGCAGGTAGTCTAATGCAGGCAAGCCTGAGCGCGGATTCACAGGGGTGGTTTCAAACAAAATTTGAGCGGGCACTTTCTCGATAAAGTCGTATGTGTCTCCGCGAAATCCGCTCTTATCCAATCGTGAGAGATTTATTGGCATGTCTTTATCGAGCATGGAAAGCAGTGCTGATTCCTCAACGCCACCCGGATCAACACAAACACCGTGGCTTTGGGTCGCGATAGCGGTGATTCGAGGGCTAAACCCGAAATCATCTTCCAATTCTGGTTTCTTCTCGATTAATAAGCGGGCAAATGCCTTGCCCACATTCCCAAACCCAAGCAACGCCAGGTCAACGGTCTTCATCGCAAATACTCTTTTTTCATCGTTCCGCAAATGAAGCCTCCCCGCAGCAAGCTGCGGGGTATCCAGCTTCTATCCTTTTCTTTTACTAAAATAATTTAAGCTGCCCATCTCTATGGATCCGCTTGTATTCTTCTTCTTTTCCTTGCTCTTCCACAT
>JAAYZW010000028.1 GCA_012514645.1 Chloroflexota bacterium | reverse complement strand
CTGTAATTATGCCTCTTCACTGTCATTCTGAACGAAGTGAAGAATCTTATCAACTGTAGACTCGCAAACCTGATATCGCGAGTGCTACGGTCTGCTTTCACCGATCAGCTATGAGTTAAACCCACCAAGCTCCTGAGGGCCAGGCTTTCGCATAGGAATTCAAAATCGCCTCAACAGTATTATTAAACTGCGCGTTAATCACCTGCAATTCGACATGCCGGCGGTAAAACTCAACGCTCCGGGCAATTCCCCCAGCAAAAGGCACCGTGCAAACAAACTCGGGCACCAGAGCTTTTATCTTGCTGTTGTCCAAAATAAAGCTGTTTGCCTTATCTCCAAGCAATCCCTCGCCCCACTCCTGGTCAAACTGAGCGATCAGGTCAGACGGCACGTGAACAAGCCTGGGTTCCACGCCCAGGGCATCTGCCAGCTTGCCAACGATTTGATCCCAGGTCTGCCATTCATCCGAGGTGATATGGAAAGCTTGCCCGATCGCCGCTTCTTTTCCAAAAAGCCCAACGAAGCCTTTGGCAAAATCGGTGCTGTGGGTCAGGGTCCAGATCGAAGTTCCATCGCCATAAGTTATCACCGGTTGACCTCTCAGCATCCGATCAACCGTCGTCCAACGACCGGTGACCGGGATGTAGCCCTCGTCATAGGTATGTGAAGGGCGTACGATCGTCACCGGAAAGCCTTCGCTTTTGTATGCCCGCATAAGTCGGTGCTCGCAAGCGGCTTTATCCCTGGAATATTGCCAGACAGGGTTGTCGAGCGGGGTATCTTCGGTCACTGGCAGTTTCCCGGGCGGGGTCTGATAGGCGCTGGCTGATGAAATGAAGATGAACTGCTCTGTGCGCCCTCTGAATAGTTCAATGTCAATTTCGATATGACCAGGATGAAAAGCGAGGAAGTCGATGACCACATCGAAGCGCCTTTCACCTAAAGCCTGGCGCACGGTCTCTGGCTGGCGTATGTCAGCGATTATTTGTTCTGCTTCGAGCAAAGGCTCCCGTAGTGTGCTCATACCACGGTTGAGCAGGCTGACCTCAAACCCTTTTTCAATCGCCAATTTGGAACAGCTGTAACTGATCGTTCCGGTTCCACCAATAAACAACACTTTCATATTCAACCTCCGTGGTCTAAGCTGGCTCTGGTTCTGCGGCTTTTTTTCCAGAAAGCATCAAGACAATCAAAACCAGGTAAAGAACGGCAACCAGCAGCATGGCAGTGCGAATGCCGAGCAAATCTGCCAGGGACCCCAAGGCAAAAGGCAGTAAAAGGATGGCGACACCGCTTGCCAGCGTGGTAGCAGAACCAGCAGCCGCCCTGGCAGTGTCGGCGGCATCAAACGAGAGCGTTACCAGGTTGGCATACAGGTTTGCTACACCCAACCCTGCCAAAAAAAGCCCCGTCAACGAAACGAACAATGATTTACCGAACCAAAAGATTGCATATCCAAGCACACCGATGCCAATCGAAGAAAAAAGGATTAAGAAGCGGTCAAATTTTTGCAGCAAAAGCGAACCGAAATAGCGTCCAACCACCATGCCAATTAAAAACAGGCTGACAGATTGCGTGGCAATGTCTTTTGGCATCGCCAGGTGCGACTGTAAGTAGTCTGAAGACCAGTAGATCAAGCAGAACTCGATTGAAATTGAAGTCACCAACGCTGCCCAGAAGAGCCAATATTTATCGGGGAGCTTGCCATCTTTAATCTTCGTGTTGTCATCAGACAGCTCATTCTTCCGGGAAAACCGAGGTGTCAGAAAAATCCACAATCCGAGCAGAAAAGCCAGTGAGGTGACGATACAAACCGCTTGTCTCCAGGTCACTGCTGTTGCGGCAAAATACCCGACCGCAAGGGGTGCCAGGGTGCTGAATATTGAGGACATCGTGTTTGCTTCTGAGACCCCAACCTTGCTTTGCGCTCCCATTTCATCAGCCAGGATTGCCGGGTTGGTCGAGACGATCAGCGAGCCAATTGCACCCATCAGGAACAGTCCAGCCAGGGTGAAGACGGGCTGGTTACCCAAAATGAAGATTAATCCACCCACGCCCAAACCGATTCCACCCAGACCGAGTGCTTTCCATGCCGGCAGTCTCCTGAGAATGAGTTGCCCAAGCAGCCCCATCATGACCATACCGAGTGCCAGCGCGGATGTGTGCAAGCCGCCCTCGGTGAACGATAAATTGAATTCATCTCTCAGGTAAGTTACTGCCGGACCTGCCACATTGAGAACATAGGCGAAACAAGACAGCATGATATAAACCAGCCACACTGTTAACCCTCGCTTGATTTTGGTTGGTTGGTGGCTGGAGATTGTTTTCATAGTCTGATCATTCCTCGGTTTTTTTGTCTTCCGGCTTGCCTTCAAGCATTTCTTTGTACTTTACTTCGCCCCAGCGATTAGCATAACCGCTCCAGACGTTAACGCTGATCAGTAACCCGACCAACGGCAAGCCCACTATACCAATCAGCAAGCCCCAGGTGAGACCATTTTTCACGCCTTCCCAGCCCGCGCCGCTATAGCCAAGCCCGGAAAGAACCAGTGTGATCACCAGAATCGCGAGACCATACCACTTAAGGATGCCCAGATAGCGTTTCCATGGATGGCGGCTGTAATCTTCCGTTTGCAAGTCGGGGTTCTCTGGGGGCTCGTTCATCTTACTTCAGAAAGCTTGGCATCTTGCGGATGAAGTGACAGGTGTAACCATTTGGTTTTTTCTGCAAATAATCCTGGTGGTACTCCTCGGCTGTCCAGAATGTTGTTAGTGGCTCCAGCGTTGTCACAACCGGATGCTTCCACTGCCCGCTGGCGTTTACAATGTCGATCATCTCTTCGGCGGCTTGTTTTTGTTCATCATTGCGGTAAAAGATTGCCGAGCGATATGAGCTGCCGATGTCGTTGCCCTGTCGGTCAAGTATGGTGGGGTCGTGCATGCGGAAGAAGAAATCCAGCAAGTGAGGCAGGTCGGTTTGCTCAGGGTCGAAAACAATTTTGAGTGCTTCAGCATGCCCCGGGTGGTGCTGGTAGGTAGGGTGATCGTTTGCTCCGCCAGTATAGCCGGCGTCAGTGTCGAGCACACCAGGCAGCTGTCGAAAAAGCTCTTCCATCCCCCAGAAGCAGCCACCAGCGATGATCAGTTCGTCTGTTTTGTTGTTTGCAATCATTTTGCGCTTCCTTGTTTTTCCTCGTCACCCCTCAGGGAGTACAACCTTGCCGCCCTTCTTTAGGACTGCTTGCCTGCATCGCCTGGACCCATTCATCAAGGGTGTTGCCAGAGGGGCAAGTCTTTTTTGCCATGGCGATTCCTTCATTTGAGGTGAAGTAATTGTACTCTTGCCACTGCATCCTTTCCAAGCAATGTCAAACAATCAAAGACAACCTGATACCAACACTCTCAAACTATTGATTTTCTGGTAATAATCAGTTATTATTGGCATTAGCCAATATAAGGAAGCCATGCCGAGAAAACCAAGCTTGAAAATAATTCGATCTGACCCGCCCGCCCACTCCTTTAGCCCGGATGGACCCAACCTGAACACAAAGCAAGGGGTTATCACACTGCTTCTGGAAGAGTGGGAGGCGTTACGCCTGGTTGATTATGCAGGGCTTGAGCAAACCGAGGCAGCGCTCTCAATGGACATTTCACGTCAAAGTGTTCAGATGCTGCTGGCTTCCGCGAGAAGCAAACTGGCTCGTGTAGTGGTTGAAGGTTTACCGCTCCGCATTCATTGCCAGTCAAAACAAGCCCTCAAAAAAGATAACCTATTTATGAAAAGGAATTCGAAAATGAAAATAGCAGTTACAGAACAGCACGCCCACGTTTTTCCCCACTTTGGTCGCACACCAGAGTTTTATGTTGTCACAGCCGAAGACGGCAAGATTGTCGAAGAGAACATCGTTGCTGCCCCTGCTGAAGGGCACGGCGCTTTGGTTGGATTTTTGGTTGAGCAAGGGGTCGGCACGCTAATTTGCGGCGGAATCGGCGGTGGCGCGGTCAATGGCCTGCGGGCAGCAGGAATACAAGTCTACGCAGGCGCATCCGGTTCTGTCAAAGAGCAGGTGCTCTCGCTGTTAAACGGGCAACTGCCTCAACAGGGCAACGCCAACTGTGACCACCACGACGGACACGACCACAACCATCATCACGAGCACGGCAACGGCTGCGGGCACCAACACCAATAAATAATATCTGTTTGGGTCGGCATATCTGCAGAGGTTGTTGACAAAATTGAGATTTTCCAGAAGTGGTCCAATTTGGCGAGACGACCATGGTAGGCTATAAGCGTCGAAACGGAGGTGTTTGAGTAAAAGACCGTTACCCCAAACGTCTCTCACGAAATGCCCCAAATATCTCTTGCGGGATTCCCCAAAAGTCTCTGAACACCTGCTTAAGTTACAGGACCTCATCAAGAAAAATAAAATGCGTCCACCTGAATTTCTTATGGTGTTGACTGCTGGAAAATATGCGTATAGGCGTGATGATAATGTTCTGGTCGTACCTATCGGATGCCTGATGCCTTAAGTACCATACGATCTTAGGTAATAAGAGGTGGGGTGAGATGAATTCGCCCCACCTTCATACTGTAACTTTTTACAAATTTTCCAGCTTATCGACCATGCCCTCGATCACGTCAAAACCACCTTGCCAGAATTCGGCTTTGGTGACGTCAAGACCGACTTCTGCCAACAGCGGGATTGGGGCAACAGAACCACCAGCCGAAAGAATGCGCATATATTTCGGCTTGAAGCTCTCGCCTTCTTCCTGGTAGCGTTTGTAGAGCGCAAAGACCAGCAGCTGACCAAAAGCGTAGGCATACACATAAAACGGGGTGCCATAAATATGAGGGATTGAGACCCATTCATATTTAAACTCATCCGAAACTTCCACCGAATCGCCAAATTCTTCTTTCAGGTTTGCCAGGTAGGCTTCGCTCAATTCATCCACCGAGGCGTTGTTGGCGATCATCTCGTGCGCTTCACGCTCAAAAAGTGCGAAGTAAATCTGACGAATAATCGTCGCAAAAGCATCGTCCAGCTGCCCGAAGAGGATATCCTGCTTCACGCCCTCATCAGTTTCGCGCTCAAGCAGCAGGTCAGTCAGGGTCATTTCGCCAAAAGTGGAGGCGGTCTCTGCCAGCGGCAAACAGGCGTGCTGGGTGAAAATGTTGTGCTCTTCTGCCATCATTGAGTGAATGGCATGCCCCAGCTCGTGTGCCATGGTGGAAACATCGTCAGCCTTGCCCTGGTAATTGAGCATCACCCATGG
>JAAYZW010000252.1 GCA_012514645.1 Chloroflexota bacterium | reverse complement strand
TCCAGCTCCAGGGATTCCAGGTATGCCTCCTTGTCCCTGGGCGGACGGCCCAGCTTCGGACCATTCAGCCGGATCCCACGCTCCTTGCACCAGGACAGATTTTCCCGGGTTCGGTAAATCCTGTCCCGCCTGCGCAGCATGCGCTATCAGAACACCGCCTGCATCGGCGGCCCCCGCTTCCGGGACAGCCTGCCGGAACTGACCAGCCTGTGGTACAGCTACGCCCTAGTTGATTTGCAGCAGGAGGGGCGCGCAAGCTACCCCCTCATCGCATCCAATCGCTACTGCATTGGCACGGTTCATCTGGATATCCAGGAAGGCCGCCTCACGGTATCCTACCAGGTATTTCTGCGCCTCTGGAACCTGCGGGAGGAGTACCTCAACTTCTTCCCAAGCCTGGCTGCTGTCCGCAGTGAGGACCTGGAACACCTGTCGCCGGAGTCCTTTGCCTTTGACCAGCCCATTCCCCTCAGCAACCTGCCTCAGGAGTCTGGACAAAGCCTGCTGTTCCTGCGCCTGCTGCTGGATTATGATGCCTTTGACGAAGGCCTGGCTGCGGGTTTCTGATTATGTCCTCCGGATAATCGATCTTGTATTCCGACCACTGATGGCTTCCCTTTCCACCATACATCCCCGCTTACATCCCAACAGGCGGGGTTTCTCATCGCGCTGATGTAAAACCCGGCATCGATTGCACATAAACGGATGCACAGCACTCGATGAGGTCATGAGGTTTTTTCTGCACGTCCTTTTACAACCCGGTTTGTGATATTTCTTCAGCCGACACAGTTGACAAAGCGCCATGAAGGAGCCGCTGATTGGATTGGTTCATCAACCACTTTCTGGTAACAACTTGAAGCACCAAAAGGACTTGACTCTAACCAGTTTTCCGTCTATTCTAAAGTCACGTTTTAGATTAGTCGGAAAAACTGCTCGGACAGTCACATGGAGGAACATGAGCAATTACATTAACCGGGCCATTGAGCCCACCATTCAGCAAATCTCCAGCACCTTCCCTGTTCTGCTGCTGACCGGACCCAGGCAGGTGGGTAAAACCACCATGCTGCGGCGTTTGGCGGAGCAGGGGCGACGCTATGTCAGCTTGGATGACCCGGACCTGCGCCTGCTGGCCAAGACGGACCCGGGCTTGTTTTTGCAGCGTTATCAGCCGCCGGTGCTGATTGATGAGGTGCAGTACGCCACGGAGCTGCTGCCCTATATCAAAATGCGGGTGGATGAAAACAGGAATCCTGGGGATTACTGGTTGACAGGCTCACAGGTATTCCGCCTGATGAGCAATGTGAGTGAGAGCCTGGCTGGCCGGGTGGGCATTGTCAGCCTGCTGGGCTTGTCCAATGCGGAAATCCACGGCTATCCAAGCCTTCCTTACAGCACAGATTCAAAGCGGCTGTTGAAGCGAGTGGGCGAGGTGAAGCCTCAGGAATTGCCCCAGATATACCAGCGGATTTTCAGGGGATCCATGCCAGAGCTGTATGCCAGGCCACAGGTGGACTGGGAAACCTACTATCGCTCCTATGTGGACACCTACCTCAAACGGGACATCATGGACTTGAGCCAGGTGGCTGATGAAATGCAGTTTTTCCAGTTCATGACGGCGGTGGCAGCCCACACTGCCAGGCCTGTGGTGTATGAGGAACTGGCCAGGGCGGTGGGTATTTCCTCGCCCACAGCCAAGAAATGGCTGTCCATCCTGGTCTCCTCCCATGTGATTGCCCTGGTGAAGCCCTATGCCAACAACCTGCTCAAGCGAGTCGTCAAAATGCCGCTGCTGCATATGCTGGACACCGGTCTGGCGGCTTACCTGCTTAAGTGGGGCAACCCCGAAGCCCTGGAACGGGGGGCCATGTCCGGCGCTTTCTTCGAGAGCTTTATCTTCTCCGAAATCTATAAGAGCTATCTGAACGCAGGCAAGGAGCCGCCTCTTTACTATTACCGGGACAAGGACCAGAAGGAGATTGACCTGCTGATTCACCAGGACGGTACGCTTTATCCCATCGAAGTGAAAAAGGCCGTGTCACCCGGCAAAGCCGCCATCCAGCATTTTGATGTGCTGAGTCCGGTGGAAGCTCCGGAGAAATTTGGCGAATTGGCCAGCCTGAAAACCAGCATTGGTACGGGCAATGTGCTGTGCATGGCCAGCGATGTGATACCGATTGATCAAAAGAACTGGTTCGTGCCGGCCTGGGTGGTGTGAGGGGTTCTGAATTTGATGCACGAGAACTGTGCTGGTTGTTCCATGATAAGCGCATAGATTGTAGCACTTGACAACAGGAGCTTGGGAAATCAGACTTCTTTGGTTCTTTGGTTCTTTGGTTCTTTGGTTCATTGGTTCATTGCGTAACCTCTGCATTTAGAGCGGGATTGTGGTTAGCTTTTATTGACCTTCATCACCTTCACTATTCCCAGCAGATATTCGCGGCATTTTTAAGACCTCTACCAACTTTCCCAGACAAGGGTAATGCATACCGCTATCGTTCACCCCGAAATCCTCAGCAAGGTTGTGGCGTTCAAGATGAAGTTTTATCCTCGTGCTTGGGCAAAATATCAGGATGCATTGAATGGAGGTCTGAAACTGATTCCACCTTCAAACAGGTCTCATGTTCGTGCAGCAGATTGTATGTCCATGAAGGACATGCTGTTTGGTAGGATCCCAGCTTTTGATGAGATCATGTCTGGCTTGCAGTTGTTGCAAGAGAAATAAAGGAACGAAGTGATGGACCAGCTGAAAGTTGAATTCGAAGCAAGCAAAATTACTAAGGAAGCTTGTTCAAAACTGCAATACTTCAAAACAATAAGAGTTTAAAGATTTTTCTTTGGTTTTGATTTTTTGTTACATGAACACTTTGAGCAATACAAAACAACAAAGTGCAATATTATTCTGTAATGACAAACTATAATTGTTATTATCCAAAGAATAATTGTGAGAACAATATCCAGGTGGTATACTGGTTGCATAGTATAGAAAGGCAGGCTTCCATGCATACAAGTTATATAAACTTTGGAAACTTTTAAAGACCGGAATTTGAAGCGCACAGACTTGCTACACATGGCAGGTATTAGCACAGTCTCCTGATCCAAGTTAGGAAAGAATGAAAACGTCATTACAGATGTGCTGATGTAAGTCTGCAGAGCTTTGGATTGTGATATCTCGGACGTTTATGGAAGTAATTGATGAAGCGGATTGTTCTCATCATTCACTGCAACCAGGCGATTGAACCTGTAAGCATGTTCCCCAATATAGGCCAGTAAAAGGAGCTTTTCATGCAACTTCACGAACGAATTCGAAGCCAAGCAGCGCAGCAGGATGTGCGTCTATTGGGACAAATCGAAATTTCGGACGAGGAATATTATAATCTGTTGGGGTATGTAAAAAGGAAAATACCGCGCATCTACTTGCGGGCATTGGCTAGCCACGATGCAGTTCTTGCCGTTGCTTTGGTTCAAATTGCCATCAGGGTATATCAGGACGGCAATTATTGGACTTACTTCCAGGAAGAGATTGATATGGAAGTCAGTTCACCCATTCTAAGCTATCTGGGACAAATATTTATCGCAACGCTACGTCAATACCACCTGTTTGAAATCAAACGTGAGCCTGGGGAGCGATATGCCTATGTTGAAAACATCAAGGCACACGCCTTTGTTCCAGACAACTATATGGAAGGCTATTTTGATTTTCTTTTCTCCTTTTACGATCGAAATTTGTTTCGCCAGTTGACGGAGCATCTGGATGAAGAAATCTATGACATGGTGGAGTTCATGTCTGATGCAATTGCACTCAACAAGGATAGTGTTTCTGTCGGAGAAGACGAAAACAAGCCAGCTAAGTCCTATCGCTTGCTAAAGGCAACGCAAAAAGCAATCGCACAGTGCACGCCCTCTATGATTATCAGCCTCATCGGCAATCACCTCAGGATGATAGATACAGCCTTTTTTGATGAGCATGAACCCGATCAGAAAAACCGTTTCGCCCGCGCCTTTGTGGCTTGGTCTCATCAGAAGACATCTGAGCTCCGAGGCGCCAGAGCCACTGGAGAGCGCAAAAAAGGCAGTGTGTTCTATCGCAAACCACGTTTTGAGATTGACCGGGGCGCTCAGATCGCTTTTCTTATACTCCCTGAGCAAAAGATTCGGACCTCTGTATACGATGGGAAAGCATACGCGCGGATTCGCTGCGGGGACATGGACGAGCGCTATCGCTTAAGCATGTATAGAGCCTATGGTGTTCTCGTATCAGAGCCGTTAAGAGTTAAAATTCCCCACTTGTTTGCAGCCTGTCAGGTCGATATTATATCTGGCAGCACACGTTCCTTTGTCATACCCGCAAAACCTTACAGATTGTTTAACGAGAACTTTGACGAAACCAACAAGCTTGCGGTAGGTCAGAACTACATTCTGGCTTCAAAATCATCGAAGGTGGAAAGCAATGCGCGCTTTTTATACATCAATAGTGACGATACAGGCTGGAATGAGTATTCCATCAGCATCAGTGATGAGAAAGCAGTTGTTTACATTGACGGCCACCCATTAACAATATCAGGAGAGTATACAACAGAACCTTTTTTTGAGCACGAGGAGAAAACCTATCAGGTGTTTGACAGCCAGAGTGCTTCTCTCATGGTGACCAGCGCTCACCCGGTACTTCCCTTCACTGTAGCCAGAGAATCCCTGCCAGGCACACGGGTATTATGCAATGACAGCGTCATCAAACACACACTAAACCTGTGGTCAGTTGTGGAACTTGAAAACGCACCAGACCAACTGGGCGTGAACCTCAGGCTGAACGACATCCTGGGGCAGGAGGAGGGTGCGTACTCCATTTGGATTGATGAGCCCGGGAAAAATAAAAAATTGGCCTGCCAATATCTGCTCATTCACAACTTGCGATGCTTGTCAGACAGCGCGCGTTATGTCTTCCAAACCGAGGCGCTCATTAGCATTGAAGGTGATTACAACGTGAGCCCTATCAACTGTGAGCAAGTGAAGGACGGAGTCTACAGGTTGGATTTCGCAAGCAATTCCGAATGTGCAGAGTTTACTATGTCCCTGAAGGGCAATCAGTATTTGCTTTGGGTTCCTGTATCGGTCTTCAAGCATGGGTTTATGGAGCCCTTGACGTACGAAAAATGGGATTATGTTTGGCACAAGACGCTGACAAACCGCCTGTATATTCAAATTCCTAGAGCTGAAGCCGCCAAAGTATATTTAAACAAAGAAAGCCATGAGCCTGTAGTAGGGCAGGCAACCACCTCTAACACCTTCATGTTTGACATTCATTCCTTTATTGATGCCATTCGGGAATCCAACTTCGTCTTCAACTATATCAACCTTCAATATTTCGATGGCGCGTGGAAGAATTTATCCTTGTACCGGGTGCTCAATAGGCTATATGTCAGAAAAATTATGATGTTAAACACAGATGGTCAATGCAGTCTCCATGTTTCCTATATGGGGGACTCTCTGCTGCGAATTGTTTTATATGATTACCTTACAAACCAGGAAGTTCTCAACGAGATTTTTATGAACGGCATCCACCTCCTGGAAGAATGTGATATTGATCAGTTTTTCAAGTTGCGCATGTTTGAGTTTGAACAGGATGTGTACGGGTTTTCCGACAGCAATGTTTCCATTGGAACAATCAAGAGGATTGCTGCCATTAACTTGAATGATATTAGCAACTGTGGTTTGGTGATAGAGGAACTGAAGTTTGAAGGCGTAAAGTTTCCGTTGAAATTCCGCTATCAAATCAAAAACCTATATAAGGAAAACGAGACTTATTATCATGGTGAATTGTTTGCGAAGGTAAAGCAGGCAGGCAAGTTTGAGGCTGCCCCTGCGGTGGAATTCCTGCAATGCAAGGTGCGTCTGGAAGTGCTTTTTGACGAAGAAAACCTTATGTTGCTTTCTGTACAGACCACGGATGGAGAGTTCTGGTCTGATCTGTGTTACGATAAACAGGATAGGAGACTGCGCGACCTTAACGATGAGATTCATAATACATCCAGGGATTATGAGAGGTTTGTCATCATGCACAATGATGCGTCAGATTATGAAGTGAGTCTAAGGAGGCTGTTCTGATGCTGTTTAGGCCGGCAGAAAGTTCGTCTAAGATTGTGGACTATTTTAGGAAGTACTTATTAACCACTTTTAAAACCGAAAAAGATTATTATAACCAACAGCTTGAAGAGCAATTGTCCCAAGATGGCATTGTTTTTAATGGGCCTTTTATTAGTCTAACGGATCCCTATGTAAAGGGACAGTCACTGCGCCAACTGGTCCATGAAGGAGATCTCTGTGAAGGGATTTTGAGCCTGGAGAAGCTTTATCCAGATAGAAAACTATATGCGCACCAGGTAGAAGCGGTGAAGAAATACAACGATCATAAAAACCTGGTGGTCACAACGGGCACCGGCTCTGGCAAGACGGAGTGTTTTTTAATCCCAATTCTCAATGATTTGTTCAAATCTAAGGCAGAGGGCACCCTGACACCGGGCATTCGTGCCTTGATAATTTATCCCATGAATGCCCTGGTCAATGACCAAATTCGCAGGTTGCGGGAATTGTTGGAGGACACCCCGGACATTTCGTTTGGCAAGTATACGGGGGAGACAAGAGAAAGGCAACATGACGCGGCTTCCGAATACAGAAGCCTGGAGAAACGCAATCCTCCGGTAAATGAGCTTATCTCACGCGAGCAAATGCGAAAAACACCCCCACATATCATGATTACAAACTATGCAATGCTGGAATACCTGCTTTTGCGCCCTGGAGACAACATCTTCTTTAGCCCTCAGTATTCTACACACTGGCAGACTATTGTGCTTGATGAGGCGCATACCTACAGCGGGGCCAAAGGCATTGAGGTTGGCACCTTGCTGCGCCGCGTTAAGGCGACGCTGCGGCGCCCAGATGTACGGTTTATCCTGACCTCTGCAACCCTGGGTGACACGACATCCAACCCTCAAATCATTCAATTTGCCAATGCTTTGTGTGATGCGGATTATGTTGACAGTTCGATCATCCGTTCACAGGCAGCCGTTCCACAACAGCCAGAGAGCGCTGTTGAGTTGGACTTCTCTATTTATAACAGATTGGCTGAGCTCATCCGGAACAATGTTGAGCCACACGAATATCGCCTGTGCTTTCAGTCATTTGGGATATCATACCAAGAGAAAACGAACGCGGAAATAGAAATCGCCGAAAACTTGCACACTTTGATTCGCAACGATCATTTTTATTATAAAGTCAGAAAGCGTTTAATCCATCAAACAAAACCTTTGGGTCAACTTGCCAGAGAACTGGCGATTCATGTTGATGACCTCACCGATTTCATCGCTGTAGCATCCAATGCGATGCTTGAAGGCGACAGGTTGTTCGAGGCGCGTTATCATATGTTTCTGCGAGGCATAGAAGGCGTCTTTGTCACACTGCATCCCAGCAACAAGTTGTTCATCAGAAAAATGGAAACCTATGCTGAGAAACCCTTTGAAGACAGCCCAACATATCAAGTGTATGAAATCCGGTTTTGCCATAATTGCAGTGCGACCTTTCTTGTTGGTCAAACCTCCAATGAAGGCATTTTTGAGCAAAAGTCCAAGTACAATGACGCGTATGAGCCAGAAGTCTATATGATCAGCGGTACTCTTGACACTGAAACATTGCAGGAAGACGATGCTCAAATGGATATCCAGGAGCATTTGCTCTGCTCTGTTTGTGGGGCGATTGCGCGGGCAACATCACTGGACGGATTGTCTTGTGGCCATGACAAAGTAAACTATAATAAAGTATTGAAGGTAAAGGATCGCGGCGATGTGCTTCATACCTGCCCCAGCTGCCACGCAATCAATACACAACGGAGCATCATGCGCCCCTTTTTCATTGGTAATGAAGCGGCAACAGCGGTCATCGCGACAGCATTGTTCAATGAACTTCCTGATACAAAGGTTACTAGAAATACAATCGAAATGGAGGATAAATTCTTCGGACAAAGCAGTCGCACAGTTATAGAAGTAAAAGAAGACTTAGTCCGTCAATTTCTGACTTTTTCTGACAATCGGCAAGGCGCGGCATTCTTTGCCTCTTATCTGGAGACAACATACCATGACAATTTGATTAAAAGATTGATGACGCTGTTGAGTGAAGAGCATCAGAAAGCGCTGGTGCAAGGCATACCCCTGGTCAGCTTTGCAAGGTATCTGGAAGACCTGCTGCATGAGCATAACATCTTTCAACCTGAAGAAAGAAACAAGGAGGCCTGGATTGCTGTCGCAAAAGAAATGATTAACTTCAAAGCAAGAAATTCTTTGCAGAACATGGGGATTCTTAGCTTCGATAGCGACATTGATATGCCAGCCAACGCGAAACTTGAGCTGTCTGCGGAAGAGACATCTAACCTGTTCAAAACAATGGCCCAATACCTGATAAAAGTTGGGGCGATTCACTGGCCAGTCACCCTAACCCTTGAAGATCAAAAGAGGCTGACCTCATTTGGTGTTGTGAAAGGGTTTGATTTGCATGTGAGTTCCAAGAAATATATAGATTTCTGGCTGCCAGGTGAAGGGAAAGAGAATACACGCTTCAAGTATTTGAAAAAGCTGTTCCCAAACATGGAATATGCCACGATAATTGATTTGCTCAAATCAATATGGAGCACATTGATTAATCGACAAGTTATCTCATTCTATGACAAGCAATACCTTCTTGCTTCGGACAAAATCCTGGTAAAAACAGTAGATAAACTGTATATATGTGATGAATGCAGGACAATTACACCTTATGCCGTGAAGCGAATCTGCGCAAACCCTCGATGCGGGGGAAAATTGTGCGATTATCCTTTTAAAGAGCGAAGCGATAACGCGCACTATCAAGATGTGTACCGTAATCTTACCATTCATGGCCTGGTGGCTAAGGAGCACACCGCCCAGCTTGGCAGCGAAAAGGCCTATGATTATCAAAACAAGTTCAAGAACAAGCAGATTAATGTCTTAAGCTGTTCAACAACCTTTGAATTGGGCGTGGACGTCGGCTCTTTGGAGACAGTGTTTATGCGCAATATGCCGCCTTCACCAGCAAACTATGTACAGAGAGCTGGCCGTGCCGGACGTAGCCTCAAATCAGCATCATATTCCCTCACCTACTGTCCAAACAGCTCTCATGATTTGAACTACTTTAATCGCCCTGTCGCGATGATAGAAGGCACCATCAAGCCGCCAGCCTTTAATATGGACAACGAAAAGATTGCGCTCAGGCACATCTTTGCTTCAGCTTTTTCTCATTATTGGTTGAGTAATTCACAGATGTACACCCGTACAATCGGAGATTTTATTGATCAGGGTGGGTTTGATGGATTCAATGAATATCTATCCGACAAACCTGCTAATCTACATGAATATCTCAAACGAATTCTGAGCAAGGAGCTGTATGATTTTTATCAAGTGGCGTCCTTTGGCTGGATACCGTTGCTTTTTTCTAATGATACCAAAGAACCTGGCGTTTTTAATATCGCAATCGCCAAGTATCAAGGAGAATTGAGTGATCTTGAGAAATCAAGGAAAAATACCCTTAAAAAGCTAAGAAGTCTGCCTTCGGGTGCGAAGGAATCTGGAAAATTCAACTGGGAAATGGGCGCAATTGATCGTTCTATTAAGACACTAAAAGGCCAGCGCTTGATCGAATTTTTGTCCAGAAACAACCTAATCCCAAAGTATGGGTTTCCAGTGGACACCGTTGAGCTTACAAGCGCCGGTAGAGGAGGTTCTTTGGGCACTCTGGAACTTGACAGGGATTTGTATACCGCGATTTCAGAATATGCACCGGAGTCTGAAGTTGTCGCGGATGGGATGCTCATCACCAGTCGCTATGTCCGGGTCCTGATTGGGTTTGCCTGGCCTGAATACAACTATAGTTTTTGCTCCCACTGCCAAACGCTGAATAAAACAATCTATACCGAGAAGTTGCCGAAGCGGTGCCGACAATGTAATCATGAGCTTCCCAGGCAGTCTGGAAAATACATCATTCCCAAATTTGGTTTTATCATGGATGTCAAAGAGCCTTCGCGCGTTGGCACAAACAAGCCTGAGCGCACATACAAGGGGGCCCTCTCCTACATTGGCGATGGCAGAAAGATAGAAAACCGCTATTATGAGATTTGCAACAAGCAATTGATTATGGGCACAAGCCACATGGACGAATTGGCGATTCTGAACACATCTGATTTCTATATCTGTAAAACTTGCGGTTATGGTAAAATCCACAAAAACTCTTTCGACCGTGTTGTGGAATTGGAGCATAAAAACCCCAATGGATATTATTGCAGCAGTAAAAGACTAATGCCTTACGCGCTTGGCCATGAGTTTCAGACAGATGTGGTTTTGCTGAAGTTTACTGATGAGAACGTCGACAACATCGATGCCGCCTGGACCATCCTGTATGCGTTGCTGGAAGGACTGAGCAAGCACATTGTCATAGAGCGCAATGAGTTGTCCGGCTGTTTGCAGTGGTATAAAAACACGCGAATGAACAACGAGGGCAATTATGGCTTTGTGCTGTTTGATAACACCCCGGGCGGCGCCGGATATGTTCGCCAGCTAAAAGACCCAAACACCTTTATTGGGATGCTGCGGGAAGCAGAGCATATTGTCAGCCATTGCTCATGCGGAGGCGCGGCTGCCGATACTGCCTGTTATAGTTGCCTGTGCAATTACTATAATCAAAAGCAGCATGATCTGATGAAACGTTCCTATGCCATATTGTTTTTCTCCTCCATGCGCAACGGCACGGAGGCGTGGGCAATCAAAGAAGTAGCAGCTCCGGAGGAAGCAGAGGATGAGCATGGAGACCGCACAATCGCCGTGTTCAACAATGATGGGCAGAACCAATCCACCATGTCGTATCAGATGATCTGGGATTATATTGCTCAAGATACGGATGATCTCCAAGAGCGAGAATGGTTTGAAATTTTAAAGGCATGCATGCAATCTGGGAATTATGAGAAGCCATTCTATTCCGGCAGTTTACGCTTGATAGAAACCAATGAGGTCATCGCTGCGGACCTCATATGGCCAGAGTCAAAAGTCCTCTTCTTCCTTAAAGAGAACTGTGAGGATTATTTGCTGGCCAAGCGCACAGACTGGGAAGCGTACTGCATCCAGGAAGTGTTTGAAGCGGCAGACTTCATCAAAAGACTGGAGAATTAATAAATGGCTACGATGATTCCTGAAAAACCCATCCACATCCCTGAAGGTAGCTATGAAGGCGAGATGTTTGAAGCTTTGGCCAGTCTGCCTGATGAATACTACGTTTTTCATTCCTTTATGATCGTGTCCACCAGCTCAGGCACCGTCCATGAAAGCGAAACAGACTTTATCATCTTTCATCCACAGCAGGGTATGCTTGTGATTGAGGCAAAAGCGGGGAATGTAAGGTGTGTGCAGGGCGTATGGCTTTATGCTTCGGGTCGCGAAATGAAAAATGGCGGGCCATATCGACAGGCAGACATGAACAAGTGGAAGCTGTCCAAGCTGTTTGATAAAAGAGGCATGACCGATGTTTGGAAGCGGTGCAAGGTCTTACACGCGGTGTGGTTTCCTTCTATACACCGGGGAACGCTCAATGCGTTTTCCCTGCCCGCTGACAGCGACAAGTCTCTCACCCTGACCAAGGAGGCTCTATACAATACACGAAAGGAAATCGACCGGATTTTTGATATTGAACTGGCCAACGGAAACACCACCCACTTGTCACCAGCTGATGCCAAAAGAATTCTCTCAAACATCCTCTGTCCCACTTTTGACCTGGTTCCCGCCTTTGCCACTGAACTTGGAATCAAACGCAGCGCGTTTAACCGCCTGCTGAAGGAACAAGCCAATGTATTGAACTTCTTGGAGGAGCAGCCATACGCGATCATCAATGGTGTAGCAGGAACCGGAAAAACGATGATTGCACTGGAAAAAGCTAGACGGCATGCGGAACAAAATGAAAAGGTGCTTTTCTTATGCTTCAACAGAAAACTCTGTGATCATATCAAACTTCAACACCCACACACAAACATCAGCTACTACACAATAGATGCAATGGCGTGTGCATGGTGCAATACCACAACTGCGGATTTTGCGGCCTTTCAAGAGAAACTTGAGATAGCCTATTACGAAGGCCACTTCCCCTATCAGCATATCATCATTGATGAGGGCCAGGATTTTGGACAGGAACGAATCGCGGAATCCAACATCATCGGCACCTTGGAAACCATCATTCTTGATGGGCAGGAGGGCACCTTTTACTTGTTCTACGATAAGAACCAAATGGTGCAGGGAAGAAGAATACCCAGCTATATCGCTGATGCGGACTGCAAGCTGACCCTTTATAAGAACTGTAGGAACACCGAGAACATCGCCATCACATCTATGCGTCCATTGCAAAGCAATGCAGCACCAAAAATGTTTGAAGGCAGCGTCAAAGGCGATCCGCCCAAACTGTATTTTGTTGACAATGCGCACGGTTATACCGCAACGGTCAATGCAGCCATCAAAGAATGCATCTCTACAGGTATCGTAGATATTGTGATTTTAACCTGCGAAACGGAGGAAAGGAGCGCCTTAAGCTCCCTTTGTACTAATGGTGTTTATCGTTACTATAACCAATCTATCCCATTCACTTCCTGTAGAAAGTTCAAGGGATTGGAGGCCGACGCAGTAATTTTGGTTGATATTACAAAATCAACCTTCGAAGCGGAAAACAGCCTGCTCTTCTATGTTGGTGCATCAAGAGCCAGATTTTTCTTAGGTTTGGTGTGTGACTTAAGCGATGCGGAATGCAATGAAGTAACAGCTTCTCTTGGGAAGGATACAAGGAAAAAGCCGCAGAAAAACCTGGCAGCCGCTTTGAATTCCTTATTAGAAATGAAGGGGGACCTTTTGTTCTAAGGTGCGATTATTCTTGTGTTACATAGTTCTTTGGTTCATTGGTTCATAGGTTCAGTGATGTGTCTCGTCGCACACTTAATGAAAAAGTCCCAAAGAGCGTTGACTCTGTCTCCATCCCTGTGGCACCGTATCATTGACTTTGAAAGAGAAAGGAGCTGACGGACATGAGAAAGATAGAGCGTATGTATCGGTATCTGTCCGCATGGCTCCCGGCATAGCGGTCCTTTAGACTACCAAATCGGCGTCCGGGAGAATATCGACCGGGCGCTTTTTGCTGCCCCGAAAGGAAACAATGAGGAATATCATCGGAATCATCAGCGCACAATACCAGGGAGTTTATCGTGTGTTTCTCCCGCATACAGGGGACGACTTTCCCGCAAAGCCCAGCGGAAATCTCAGACGCAAGCTGGAACAGGACAAGACCCTGTTGGTGACTGGAGACAGGGTTGTTCTGGATCGGGAGAACGACACAAACGGGCCAGCTGTGATAATGCAGTCGCTCCCACGAAGCAGCCTGCTCAGCCGTGTGGAGGCCGGGTTGAAAGGCAGGAGCCAGCCTTTGGCAGCCAACGTGGACATCGCCTTTATTTGCACCTCAATGAATGAGGAGTTCAACCTGGGTCGCCTGGAGCGCTACCTGGCTTTGGTGGATGGCGCAGGCATCCGTCCAGTGCTATTGCTGACCAAGGCGGACATCCTGGACGATAACTCAGCCTACCTGGCCCAGCTTGCTGCGATCAACCCACCCCGGGAACACATTCTCTGCTCCGCCATGACTGGTCAAGGAATTGAAAGGGTGCGAAGCCTGTTGGCTGGTGAGTTGACATCTGTGCTGCTGGGTTCATCGGGCGTCGGAAAGTCCTCCCTGGTCAACGCAATCTTGGGCGAAACAAGGATGCATACATCAGCCATCAGTGCCTTTCAAGCCAAAGGCCGGCACACCACCACCACAAGGGAACTGATTGCGCTGCCGGCTGGTGGCTACCTGATTGACACCCCTGGCATGCGGGAACTAAAGCTTGACCAAAGCGATGTGCAGGCGGGCTTTCAGGACATTGCAGCTTTGGCGGAGCAATGCAGGTTCCGCAACTGCAGGCATAATACTAACCCAAAACGATAACGCTATGAAAACGTTGAGAAATCTGATATAATCAATAGGTAACGAATGAAGAAATCAGGTGGATCACATGGGACGAAAAAGTGCGCAGTTCGGTGAAGCGGCACAAG
>JAAYZW010000027.1 GCA_012514645.1 Chloroflexota bacterium | reverse complement strand
TTTTAAAGGATTATTGGTTCTGGGATCCCTGTTCGCTGCGCTCCCAGGATTTCGCAAAAAACGCTCGCAAATCCCAGCCTCGCCATTTTTCTTTATAAAGGAAATTTTTAGATCTACAATCTACAATGCATGCTTCCTCGGAATGTTATTGGACATGAAATGATAACAACAGTACGGGTGGGTTCAGGACGTGAGCCAATGTGGAATTTTTTAATTAGCCAAACCCACCCGGTTGGAATTACGGTCATATTTTCGGTTTTCCGTGCCTGCCTACAATTCTTGAGTGGGGAGGTCTGACTAAGTAAGCGGTGATTGAGTGCTCACGATTGGGACCTCCCCCTACACTTGCGTTTAAAGTTAAACCAACGGGAGGGGTGGGTTCAGAACGTGAGCCAAGGTGGAATTTTTAACCAGCCAAAACCACCCGGTTGGAATTACGGTTATAGTATTGTGGCATAGGCAATGATATAATCTCAAAAACATCCCTGAGGTGAGCATGACTGAATTTTTAACCTACCACGAAATTGACGCAGCGACCGATGCGGTGCGGGCACGTTTAACCTCCACACCCGAAACAGCCCTGATCCTTGGCTCTGGCTTAGGCGAGCTGGCTGATTCGATTGAAAACTCGACCATCATCCCCACCCACGAAATCCCATTCTGGCCGGTTTCAACTGTTCCCGGGCACAAGGGTCGCCTGGTAATCGGCGAGCTGGAAGGCAAGCAAGTGCTGGTATTGCAGGGTCGTACTCATTATTATGAAGGGCACAACATCTCTCGGGTCGGTCTGCCCATCCGTGTGATGCAGCGCCTGGGAATAAAAACCCTGATTCTAACCAATGCATCCGGTGGTTTGCACGATGACTTCTATCCGGGGGATATTATGCTGATCAAAGATCACCTGGCATTGTTGCCGATGGCAGGCGAAAACCCCCTGCGTGGACCCAACCTGGATGAGTTTGGACCACGCTTTCCGGATATGAGCGCAATTTACAATCCCGAGTTGATTGTGCTTGCCCATGAAGTCAGCAAAGAGCTCGGGCTAAGTTTGCACGAGGGTGTGTACGTCTGTCTGTCCGGTCCTTCTTTTGAGACTCCCGCTGACTGCCGTTTCCTGAAGATGGTGGGCGTTGATGCGGTCGGTATGTCGACAGTTCCTGAGGCGATCGTTGCCAAGCACGGCGGCATGAACGTCCTCGGTTTTGCCACGATTACCAACAAGATTGACCCCGATGGAACAAACAAAGCCAGCCATGAAGAAGTGCTTGAGGTTGGCGATCAACTTGCACCTAATTTGATGAAAATCATCCGGGGAGTCCTTCGCCGGATATAATTTCACTTACTAATGGAATACGTTATTCGTTTCTTAGCGGAATTTGAGGTTCCGATTTACTTGGTGTTGGGGATTGTCGCCCTGGTCTATTTGCGCCGCGTGCTGGTTGCCTTGCAGGAAAAACGCAGCGCGATTTTCGGGCTTGAACGCGAAGCCGCCCAGCGAAAAGTCGTCGCGGCGACCTCGGTGTTGATCCTGGTTGGGCTGCTGACAATGGGTGAGTTTGTCGTGGCGACCTTTTTGGCTGGCGAACTGGCACAGGAGCCGTCTTTTGCTACCACGACGATCGAGGTGCTGACAACTCCAACCACAACTTTATCTGCTGAATTAGTGCCGACTGATGCAACACCAACACCCACGCTTTACCCGCAAGCGGAAATCGAAGGGATAGACAGCCATTGTGTTAACGATATCCTCGAAATCGAGAGTCCGGCACACCTCGAAGAGATCGGAGGCGTGGTAGAGTTGATTGGAAGCGTCAATACGGATAATTTCGGTTCTTATAAGTACGAATTTTCGACCATGGGCGAACCTGACTGGCAAACGATCGCTGCAGGCAGCGGCGTGCGTATCGACGAAAGCCTGGGAAGTTGGTATACCAGCGATCTCGTCTCCGGAGAGTATATGCTGCGATTGGTCGCTTTGGATAATGACGGCATTGAGCAATCGGCTTGTGTGATTGTCGTCAGGGTAATGGATTAACAGAGGGATAATGGCAAAATTAAAAATACTCATTGCGGGGAATGACCACTTCAAAAGAATGATCGAAATAGACCATAGTCTGCATAGCCACTATGCATATCGGCTTCAGACCAATCTTGAGGACCATACTTCCACTTTCACCTTTACACGGGTCAAACTTCCACGAGAGGCACATTTGAGCTATATGCGCGACATGGATTCACTGATCAAGTCATTGGACGAAGCCAGCCAGGTTTTTGTTGGTGAACTCGATGATGTCTTGATCAGTTACGTGGTGATTGATGACAAAACCGTGCCTGCCACAACCAGGGTAAGTGACCTGGTGGTTATTCCGGAGCTTCGGCAGAAAGGGATTGGTCGCACCATGCTGGCTATGGTGGAAAACTGGGCGGCTGAAAATCAGAAAGAACGTGTTTTGCTGGAGACACCCATGCGCAATTATCCGATGGTTGAGCTGGCATTAAATTGTGGCTACGAAATTTGCGGATTCCTGGATCACTATTTTCCAAACGGGGACCCTGCCTTGTTCTACCAGAAGCGATTAGCCTGAGGTAAAGCGCTTTATGTTGTTAATGATCAATCTCTCGCTGGTGCTTGAAACTGTTAACCAGATCTTGTACGCGGCTGGGGCGATCACCGCGATCGCCCTGCTCATGTACACAACCGGGTTCAACTTCAAGGATCGCATTGTTCAAACCTTTGTATTGATCTTACTTTGCGTGGTGCTGATTTATACTTGCGAGACGGTCGCGGCTGTGTCTGACCGACCGGAATTTATTCAGTTGTGGCTGCAGCTAAAGTGGGTGGGGTTGATGATGCTGCCGGCGGTTTACCTGCACTTTTCGGACGCGCTGCTCACAGTCAGCGGAAGACCAAGCCGTGGTCGCCGGCGTATGCTGGTTTGGGTTACCTACCTTGTGACCGGGATAATGGCAATATTGATCTTCTTTGGGGTCTCAATTGGGGGTCTCGCTGCTGAAAAAGCACCCATGTTTTATCTGGAACGCAACCAAATAACTTTCTATTTCGGCATTTTCTACATCGTCGTCATGGCGATGGTCAGTTACAACCTGATCAGGGCGATGGCTAGATCGATTACCAGGACAGGGCTGCGGCGCATGATTTACCTGTTAGCCGGCGCGGCGGCGATTGCCTTCACCAGCATCATATTCCTTTACCACGGAAACACCTGGCTTGCTGCCCACCCGCACTGGTTTTGGTCTTTGAGCATTCTTGGATCGTTAATTACGATCTTCTTCATAATCGTGATGACCTATACGGTCTCATTTTTCGGGCTGCTCTGGACGGACCGGCAGATCAAGAGCCGTCTGCTGCGATGGCTGCTGCGCGGTCCTTTTACCACAACGATTGTATTAGGCTTGGCGACAGTAGCGCGACGTTACGGTGACTTACAGGGAAATCCTTACATATTTTATGTGCCGATCGTCATGGTGGGCAGTATGTTGCTGCTGCAATACGCAATCAGCCTCTTTTCACCGTATATCGAGAAATCGCTTTTCTGGGGAGACGACCGCGAAGACCTGGAAACAATTCAGTCCCTGCAAGACCGTATGCTAACGAGTAGAGATTTGCACCAGTTTCTCGAGACCACCGCTGCTTTAATCAGCGAACGCCTGCCAGTCTCTGGTGGTTTCATTGCTTTGCTAGAAGGCGACAGCGTTTCCAAGGTCGTTAGCACTGGAGATCAAAAGGCGATTGGAAATATCAAGATTGATGATCAATTCATCAAAGAGGTCCAACCTGCACTGAGTAAAGAGGAAAAGCTAATCGAATGGCAGGGGATCTACCTGCTTCCGCTTGAACACAAATCTGAAGAAGGTTCCCCTCATTTGGTCGGCTTGGGTGGTTTTGTAAAAAATGATGATTGGGAAATCAGTGAAGATGACCTGAAGGCGATAATTGGGCTTTCAGAGCGGGCGACACTGGCGATTAAAGATCATGCCCTGCAGACGCAAGTGATCGCGAGTTTGTCGGCTTTGCAAATAGAAGTCGACTACCTCCAGGACCTGCGTGCTGCTTCGGGATTCAACATGGACAATTTGCAGAACATCGAACAGCCAGAGTTGCCAGATGGCATGGCTGCCTGGGTGAAAGACGCGCTGACGCATTATTGGGGCGGTCCAAAACTGACCAACAATCCGCTGATGCAATTGAAAGTGGTTGAAGAAGTTAGCGAAAACAAGGATGGAAACCGTACGAACGCACTGCGGAGCGTTTTGACAGAGGCGATCGAGATGATCAAGCCTGGTGGTGAGCGAAAATTCACCAGCGAATGGCTGCTTTACAATATTCTGGAGCTGAAATTCCTGCAAGGCAAAAAAGTACGCGAAGTTGCGCGAAAACTGGCAGTCTCAGAAGCCGATTTGTATCGAAAGCAAAAAATCGCCATCGAGAATGTCGCCCAAAAAATCGTCGACATGGAAGCCAGTGTCAACGGACACCACTCTCCTGACACCGAAGCCAATTCGCAGAGCGACACCAACGAAATCATAGAAAACTAAATTCTGGCACGGATATTGTAAGGTAATTGCTGATCATTGTGACAGGAATGTGGAGTTGAACCGTGGCACAAAGCAAAACCAATACCGGAAAAGTAAGCAAAACCAAAGCCCTGGAGCTTCAGAAAATCCAGGACACGGAAAATTTGCGCAAACTTGAACAGCAAGCAAAAACCAGGCGTATCCTCTGGGATATGGTCGGTTTGTCGCTGCTGGTAGTCGGCGCGATTTTGTTGCTGGCGGTGCTGGGCATCACGCGCGGTGACCTGGTTGACGGCAGTGTTTTCATGCTAAAGCGCTGGTTTGGCTGGGGTCGTTTTATTGTCGCGTTGGCAGTGTTCGCGACTGGCTGGCTATTGCTGCTTTGGCGAAAGTCTCCGCCAGAGGAATTCAAAATAGGCAGGATATTGCTGGTTGAGCTGGGTTTGTTTCTATCACTTGGAGCCTTTTCTGCCTTCGCGAATGATTCTGTTTATCAGGTCAATATCGGCACGAGTGCCGGCGGCATTGTTGGTTTTGGATTGGCATACCCTTTTCGGAATATGATCGGCAATACTCCCGCAGGGATCGTCTTTCTAATCCTCTCTGCGATATTATTGATTTTAGGGCTGGGAATTGCCGGGTCAATCGAACGCTGGGCAAAAGGTGAAATGGGACAAACCGTGGCGTACGGGCAAGCATTTTTTGGTGATGAAAACGACACCCCATTAATCGATCAAGTGGCAATCGAGACGAAAAAACCAAAAACAGAAGTCACCGCTAAGAAGACCTCCCCGAAACTGTCTGATCAAATGGAGCTCCCACTGGCTTTTCGTCGAGGGGAGCTAACTGATAACAATAAGCCTGTTAAGGAAATCAAGACAAAACCACGTTCCGATCAGTTGCCGCCGTTGGCTTTGCTTGATAACGAAAAAACTGTGGTTGCCAATCAGGGCACGATCAATATGAACGCCGCCATGCTGGAAAAAACACTGGGCGATTTTGGCGTGCCGGCTAAGGTGGTCGGATATCGGGTTGGTCCGACCGTGACACAATATGCCGTCGAGCCTGGATATTTTGACAAAGGCAACACCGAAGAAAAACAGAAAGTGCGTATTTCTCAAATTTCAGGTCTGAACAAAGATCTGGCATTGGCGTTGAAAGCTGGGCGGCTGCGAATTGAAGCGCCGGTTCCGGGTGAATCTTATGTCGGCATTGAAGTGCCGAACAGCGAACACACTATCGTTCGCCTGCGACCTCTGCTGGATTCGCCTGAGTTTGCCCAGGCGCGCTCTCCGCTGACGATCCCGTTGGGAAGAGGCGTTTCCGGTCAACCGATCATTGCAGACCTGGCAAGTATGCCTCACCTGTTAATTGCTGGTACTACGAACTCGGGCAAGTCAGTTGCCATCGCTGCTTTGACAACTGCACTGTTGATGAACAACAACCCCGATGAGCTTAAACTGGTGATGATTGACCCCAAACTGGTTGAGTTGAAGCGTTTCAATGGGCTTCCACATCTGCTGGGACAGGTTGAGACAAACCTCGAGCGCATTTTGGCGGTTTTACGTTGGGCTACTACTGAAATGGACAACCGTTATCGCCTTCTCGAAATCGTGCATGCTCGCAATTTGGAATCCTATAACCAGAAGATGGAAAAACTGGGAAAACCTGCCCTCCCGCGGATTGTCATTTTGATCGATGAGCTGGCTGATCTGATGATGAGCGCGTCGGATGAAACAGAGAGCGCAATTGTGCGGCTGGCACAAAAAGCAAGAGCGATCGGAATCCACCTGGTCGTTGCCACCCAACGCCCCAGCGCTGATGTTATTACCGGTGTGATCAAAGCCAACTTCCCCACAAGGATCTCTTTCACAGTCGCGTCTTCGGTTGATTCTCGCGTGATCCTGGATACCAGCGGTGCCGAAACTTTGCTGGGGAAAGGCGATCTGCTCTACCTGCACCCTGAGGTTGGGCACCCGGTGCGCGCGCAGGGGGTGATGGTCTCTGACCACGAAATCCGTAAAGTGATCGCCTGGTGGCAAAAACAGGAACAGCAGGAAAGCACCGCGAGGCTGGATCTGGGTTTGGACACAGTGAAAACACCGACAACAACTGGGTTGGTCGAAGAGCTTGAGCCTGATGCGACAGATGAAGTTCCCTGGGAAAAGGAAGTTCAGAGCCAGGATCAGGACAACGGGGATGAATCGTTAATCAAACAAGCCACCGAACTTGTTAGAGTAAAACGCCGCGCGAGCGCTTCGTATCTGCAGCGCCACCTGCGACTGGGCTATCCACGCGCTGCCTGGTTAATTGAAGAGCTGGAGTCGCGTGGGGTCTTGGGACCACCCGCTGGATCACGACGGGAGCGCGAAATCTTGCTGCCAGAACCTGGTGATGAAGACGAGACTGAAGAGATGGTTGAATAATGACCGGAGAAAAACCGCCAAAAGCTGATTTTGAAGCATTCTTGCGCATGACCTTCCAGGCTCCTTTGGACTGGCTGGCGACCCGTTTTTTGAAAATCGGTCTCACTCCAAATCACATTACCATAATAGGATTGGCGGGCAATGTTGGGGCGGCGATCTTGATCGCGGTTGGCGAATTGAGATGGGGCGGGTTGGTCGCTGCTTTGATGGCGCCTCTCGACGCTATTGACGGTGTGATGGCGCGGCTGCGAGGCAAACCAAGCCGGTTTGGGGCTTTTTTTGATTCCGTTATCGACCGGTACGATGAGCTAATCCTGCTTGGAGGGCTGATCTTCTACTTCTATCAGCAAACCCAATTTACAGCTGTTCTGCTAACTTACCTGGCGGCTGTGGGTTCAGCCTTGGTCTCATACACCCGCGCACGGGCAGAGGGATTGGGGCTGGACGCGAAGGTTGGAATTCTCACCCGAATTGAGCGATCGATCATATTAATTATCGGTCTACTAATTGACAGACCGATCATCTCGGTTGGTATAATTGCCGTACTGGCAAACATTACCGCAATACAACGAATTGTCAGTGTCTGGAAACAAACCAAAATTGAGTAGATCACTCTGCTCCAAGAAAGGAAAACCATGCCACAAGGTTTTAATATCGGTCCGTTAACTATACGTTTTTATGCCATTTTAATCATTTTTGGGGCAATTGTGGGTGCCTGGCTGGCAGCCAGGCAAGCAAAAAAACACGGGGATGACCCCGAGATTGTCCTTGATTTGTTGCCCTGGTTGTTAATTGGGGGGATCATTGGCGCGCGCCTCTGGCATGTTTTCACCCCTTCAGCCTCCAACATCGCCCAGGGGGTCACCACAGAAAACTATCTGAGAAACCCGGTTGAGATCCTGAAAATGTGGAATGGCGGTTTGGGCATCCCCGGTGCGGTCATTGGCGGAATATTGGCTTTGATCATCTACAGCAAGATTAAAAAGATCAACTTCTGGGAATGGGCAGATTTTATCGCTCCCGGACTTCTGATTGGTCAGGCGATTGGTCGCTGGGGCAATTTTATCAACCAGGAAGTTTACGGTCGACCAACCGATTTACCCTGGGCGATCTCGATTGATCCACAATTCCGTATCTCAGGCTTTGAACATGTCGAAAAATATCACCCCCTCTTCTTGTATGAAAGTATTCTGAACCTGATTGGCGCGGGGATTTTATTGTGGGTTGATCGTAAGTACAAAGACAAGCTTTACCGTGGCGATATTCTGTTCGGCTATTTGATCTGGTACTCGACCGTGCGCTTCTTCCTCGAGTTTTTGCGATTGGATCCGTCGCCTGTAAACGGCATCAACGTGAATCAGACTGCCATGTTAGTGGTCGGTGTGCTTGCCCTGATTGTTTTGATCTTGCGTCACACCGTTTGGTCTAAAAAGCTGGAGAGTAAGGAACTGGCTGAACGCGAGCGAAAACTTGCCCTGGCTGAAGAGGATCAGGTTTTGTTCGAAGCTGCCTCTGCAGAGAGCGAGGTCGTTGAGATCGGATTTTTAAGTGAAGAAATCGAGCCTGGGCTGCCGGATGAATTGGGAGTGGCGGATGAAATTGAACCACTGATCGACGATGACGAGGATGTTTTTGATGAAGAAAGTATCCTGCTCGAGGATGAGGAGGATTGGGTGTTGGACAACCTGGTAGGGGAATCTGAAGAGTGGGTTGAGCAGGAGGTCTCCGAGTTGGAGGAAGAGGAACCCCTTGAGATTGATGATGAATCCCTCACCGAAGACCCCGAAGAAGGGAACGACGAGGAAATCCTTTAGGTACCAGTGAATTAAAAGAAAACTGCTCGTTATGAACTGCACCCCAAAAGTGGACAATAAATCCACCGAGGAGGTGCAGTTTTTTATGACAAAGTTCAGTATGGAAGAGAAGCGAAAGGCAGTTGAAAGGGTCAATGAAGCGAGACGAAGTGTCCGCGAAGTATCGTATTGGAAGCATCAATAGCTGTTATTGGAAGGAAACGTATTATGGTTCCAATCCGCTGCCTTGGAATCTCGGTTAATTTTCGGGCGGACCGACTATGTAAGCGGTGATGGAGTGCTTACGATTAGGACTTCCCCCTACGCTCATGTATTTATGAATTTGCACTAGAGTAATGTAAAAGACCATAATTTATGGTTTCATTGAGAATTCCTCGCCTTACATTTACTAAGACCATTACCGCGCTTGAAGTGGTAAAATTTAGCAACCTTAACGAGATGGAGAACGGTCATGATGAAGATAGATGAACAAGTTGAATACCTGATGCAGGGAGCGGATTTTGGTGACCCATCGATTGCTGAGGCAATGGCAACAGAACTGCGCGAGCGCCTGATCGAGTCTGAAAAAACCGGGAAACCCTTGCGTGTTTATTGTGGTTATGATCCCACCTCCACTGATTTACACCTCGGACACACCGTCACGATGCGCAAATTGCGCCAGTTTCAAGAACTTGGACATCAGGTTTTGTTCGTGATCGGATCGTTCACGGCTATGATCGGCGACCCTTCTGACAAGGACAAATTGCGCCGCCAGTTAACTAATGAAGAAGTGATGGAAAACGGACGCACCTATGCTGAACAGGCATTTCGTATCCTCGATCCTGAAAAAACGGAAATACTCTACAACCATGTGTGGCTCCAAAAGATTACCTTCACCAGACTGATTGAGTTAGCTTCCAATTTCACCGTGCAGCAGTTTTTGGCAAGAGACAATTTCCACAAACGCTACGACAATAACGAACCGATTTATTTGCATGAATTCTTTTACGCGATCATGCAAGGCTATGACGCCCACCACATGAAAGTCGATGTGCAAATAGGTGGATCCGATCAGTTGTTTAACATTATGACCGCTGCGCGGAAATTGATGAGCTTTTTTGGTCAGAAACCAAATATCGGTATTGTGTTGGGCATATTGCCGGGCACCGATGGCGAAGTGCGCATGAGTAAATCACTTGGCAACCACATCCCGCTTAATACCACTGCGGAAGACATGTATGGCAAGGTGATGAGCATTCCTGACAAAGCGATGCCAGTTTACGCCCGCCTGGCAACTGAGTGGTCACCTGACAAACTGCATGCTTTTGAAACCGGCTTGTCTTCCAGCAGTCTGCACCCTCGTGACGCGAAGATGCAGCTGGCTCTGGGTATTACCTCGGTCTTCTATGGGGAAGAGGCTGCCGGGATCGCTCAATCTCAGTTTGTGACCACCTTCCAGCAGGGCAATGTCCCGGATGATGTTCCAGAGTACCGGTTGAACGGTGATGAAACGCTTCTCGAAGTAATTGTTTCGCAAAACATGGCATCCTCGCGCAGTGAAGCACGAAGATTAATCGATCAACAAGGCGTAAAGCTTGACGGCGAAACAGTCAGCGACCCGAATATGGTGTTGGAACCGGGTGTTGTATTGCAGGTTGGCAAACGACGTTTCTTAAAATTAAGATAATCGCTCATGCGGAGAGTTTTACTCCTCCGCGTTGTAGCCTAAGAATACAAAGTCTCCCTTCCGCCGCAAAAACAGGGCTGGAGGGGGTTTTGCTCGCTCCGAAGCGTTTCTACAATTCAAAGACAGGCGCGGAAGCATTCTCGTTTGAATATTCGCAATTAATGGACTTCGTTTTGCGGGGATTCCCCACCCCTTTGTGTGAGAAGTCACAAAAACCCAGACGGTCGGTATGGTTTCAATCAATTTGAAACCGATAAATTTAAAAGCGTTCTTCCGATTGTCAGCGCCAGGTCAGGGTTGTCTGCCTCGATGGCGATGGCAATTGCCAGTGGAGTGGCAGACCATTCGGGTGTGGTACCACCGATATACCAGGTAAGTGGCTCGGTTTGGTTGATCAGGGCGTGACCGACCTGGTACCAGATTGTCTGACTGTCAGACGCCAAAGCCAGGCGGGTTTCTTCAGCGAGTTCCGGCGAAATAGCATCAACTGCCGCGCCGCGCGGTCCAAACGCTTGCCAGGTGCCTTCTGGTGTAAAGTAAGAATTTACCAGGGCAGGGGCGGCTCGGCGTCCGTCATTTGTGTAGGTTGCCGCTACCAGCGCCATCTGCATCGGGCTGACATTGATATCCATCACCAGCAGGGGGTTCTCGTCTAATTGCGCGGCAGACAAGAGCGGTGCGGGTTGGGAGGTTTGAATAGCCAGGTCTGGTGCCGAGAACAAACCGAGAGCCTCGAGGTCGGCTTGCAGCAAGGTCGGATTGGTCAGGTTCAAAATTTGTTTGGAAACACTTTCACAGCCAAGCTGAAACCCGTTCAACTTACCGGCGCTCTGCATCGCGCGGTAGCAGTAGGGGTCAAGGGCAACAAGGTCTTCCGGAGAGGCGCGGTCAAGCGCGTGGTTGCTTTCCAGCAGACTGGTAGACGCGACCGAGTTTGCCAGCGTGCCGAGTGGGTAAATACCCTGGGTAGCGCGGTTGAGCAGCGGGGCATCTGAACGCTGCATGAGGCTATCCCAGGTTTCTGAAAGACGGTTGGTATCAAAGTTGGGATGAGACGCTATCGCGTAAATTTCAGCAGTTTGCGCGTTTAAGAGCACGATAGCCCCGGTTTGACCGTTAAGTAATTCGTCAGCTCTTTTTTGAAGAGCCAGGTTGATATTGAGCTTGAGATCAAGCCCGGGGGGTGGCTGGTTGTAGAGCAGCTCGTGCTCCCAGCGATCTTCGAAAGATACGCCCGCATAACCGCGCAAAAGGTCATATTGTGAACTTTGCAGCCCACTTTGTCCGTAAGCTGGGTGCGCGTAGCCGAGAGTGTTGGAAAGTTCCGGATGGTTCACCCTTAATTGATAACTGCCTGGCTCGCCCTGAACCTCAACCAATTTTTCGCCAGAGAGGGCATAGATTTCTCCTCGAGGCGAATAGCGGTCGTAAACCGCCCAACGAGGGTTCTCTGCCCGGGCTTCCAGTGTTTGTTGATTCGGGAACGCCAGGTAGCCATTCCAGACGGCGATGATAATGAAAAGTCCGGCGAAAATTCTGGCAGCCCACTGGTAAGGCAGCCTCACCTTGTTTAGCAGGTCTTTTGCGCTGGTTTCGGTACTGACGCGCAATAATAACATCACTGCCAGCATATTCGTAACCAACGAAGAGCCGCCATAGGAAAGGAAGGGCAGGGTCACGCCCGTTAGTGGTAATAAGCCAAGATTACCGCCGATGATGAAAGTCGATTGAAGCGCAAAGTAAGCTGAAATGCCGAAAGCCAGGTAACGACCGAAAACGGTTTTACTCGACAGAGCGATGTTAACCCCGCGAAAAACCAGGATAAGGAGCATCAGCATGACCGCAATCGTGCCGAACAACCCCAGTTCTTCGCCGATGGATGTGAAGATAAAGTCAGATACGGCGATGGGTACGAACTGCGGGCTTCCCAAACCAGGTCCTGTACCGGTCAGCCCGCCCGTAGCAATGGCAATCTGAGCTTGTGCCAGCTGCCAGGCGTTGCCGCTTGTATCCAGCCAGGGGTTCAACCAGATATCAACACGAGTCTTAACCACATCGAAAGCGAAGTAGCCAATTGTTCCAGCCACAAGCGCCAGCGCGGGGATGATCCACAGCAGTCGGCGCCTTTGGGTTGTCACCGTGAGCATCAGGATGTAGAGGCTGATAAAAAGACTGGCTGTTCCCAGGTCACGCTGGGCGATAAGCAGCAGACCGGCAAACACCACGACAACCAGTGTCGGGAAAACGGAACTAATCCAATTGATATTCGGGCGCAATTGGTCGGCAAAGAAGGCTGCCAGGTAAATGATTAACAGCAATTTCAGTGGTTCGGAAGGCTGTATGTAGATGTCAAAAACCCGCAGCCATAAGCGCTGACCGCTGCCTGCGGGGTTTACCCCAACGACAAAGGTGAGACCGATCAGGATCAGCCCGAGCAAAAGCCAGACATATTTGTAAGTCTTAAGGATCTTAATCAGGTCTCTGGCGCAAAGACCAGCCAAAAATAAGGCGGTCCCGACCAGGAACCAGGCGCTTTGCTTAAGCCCCAAATCAGGCGAGATCCGCCAAATGGTCAGCATGCCAAAACCGGTCAACGCGGATGTGACCGGGAAGATCCAGGGGTCGCGATTTGGCAGCCGGCGGTTGATACTGCGTTGAATCAGCACCGTACCGAGCAGCCAAGCTAAGAATGGCACAAAAAATTCAGCACTGATCAACAGTGTTTCGCTATGCGTTCGGGTTCCACTGGCAAGTGCCAGGGCAGAGGCATAGAAAAATAGTGTGATCGAGACCATAAGCAGCATCGGGGGATGCGACCGGGTCTGTTTTCGTGCTGAAGTGCTCAAATTATCCCAGGTATTTCCCTGTCAGCAGCGACAACTTGTTTTTCATGGCTGGGTCCATGAAATCAGGGTTCGTGATGAAGGCGTATCTCAGAGCTTCATCGCAGCCACAATCACGTGCGTGAGTTTCATCAGCAGCGATAATATCCACCAATTTAACCAGGGCGTTCTGGGCAATCTGGGTGTTTTTCTTGAGCGTGTTGACCACCATTTCGACTGTCACTGCTTCTTCGGTCTCGTGCCAGCTGTCATAATCGGTCACGTGAGCCATGGTGGCATAATGGATTTCGGCTTCGCGTGCCAGGAAGGCTTCAGGACTGGCGGTCATTCCGACCAGTGAAAAGCCCAGCTGTCGGAAGACGTTGGATTCACCGCGAGTCGAAAAACGGGGACCTTCAATGGTGACAAAGGTGCCGCCTTCATGAACATTGGTGTCTTCACCTTCAAGCGCTCTTAATAATTGCTTGCTTAAAGAAGGGCAGAAGGGGTACGCGGAGCTGATGTGCACCACCAAACCCTTGCCAAAGAAGCTGCGTTCGCGGTCCTTGGTGTTATCGAACAACTGATCTGGGACGATGATGTCGCCAGGGGCATAATCTTCGCGCAGCGAGCCGACAGCGCTGACACTGACGATCTTATCAATGCCGAGCGCTTTTAAAGCCCATATGTTTGCCCGATAGTTGACCTCTGTTGGTGAGTAGACATGTCCAATGCCGTGCCTGGCAAGGAATGCCAGCTTCTTGCCATGGATTTCTCCGGTCACGATCGGAGAGGAGGGTTTGCCGAAAGGCGTGTCCAGCTCCAGTGTTTCGATATTTTCAAATCCTTCAAATCCGTAAAGTCCGGAACCACCGATGATTCCAAATGCATATTCCGACATTGTGCCTCGCTTTCTGTTACTTGAGTGGTTTGATATAAACTTTGAAAACTGCGTCGCCGCAGTAGATCGAATCGTTATCTTTTACGACGATCGGCTCCTCGATTTTCAGATCATCCAGCCAGGAGCCATTGGTCGATTTCAGGTCCTCATACCACCATTGGTTGAGGTTGTAAGTCAGGCGACCGTGCCTGCCAGAGACAGTCTCGTCAACCAAAATAAGGTCACAATCCGGATTGCGCCCGACCACCACATCAGAGCTGGTGAAGGTCTGGATTACCTGTTCTTCGTCGATGGTGGTTGCCAGTGTCAGGGTAGGAATTGCGATCGTGCCGCCGCGCAGCCTGGTGCCGGTCAGGCTTTTCCAGAACAGCCAGAGAGCAACAGCCAGGAAGGCATACAGGCTAATGAACAAGAGCACACGCAAAACCAGACCGGTAACCGCGTTCATTTTGCGCCTTCAAAAATGCTGCGGGTAGGTTTCGAGACTGCCTGGTCGACCCACTGGTTGTAGATCAAGCTGGTGTTGCCGACCTTGATGACATCACCGGGCTTGAGGGCGACATTATTGGCAGGGAAGTTATTGATGGTGGTGCCAGCCTTGGAGCTTAGATCGAACAGGTAAAACCGTCCGCCATCGGCACGAAGCTGCAGGTGATCACGCGAAACCAGGGGGTCGTTAAGCACCAGGTCATTGCTGGAACGGCGACCGATGTTGATGATCGCTTTGGTCAGATAAAACGGATCCTGGTCGCTGATGATCAGGCAGGCGTCCTGGGGCAGGGTTTGTTCGATTGGTTCGCGTGTTATCTTTTGGAGCGCGGTTTGGCGATTGGTGCTCTCTTCCAATGAGTAGTCAATCTCGACTGAAATGTGATTGCTGGTCAGGTCGGGCGATTGCACCAATTGGATGATTGGCGTGTTTTTCACCGTGTAGCCCTGCTCTTTCCAGGATTCTTCCAGCACGGTTGAGACTTCGTCGAGGAGCGGCAGGGATTCCTGCCAGGCATCCCAGCGCTCGGGAGAGACCTTAAGTGTGATTAAATCGGGCATACATTCTTCGCAGCGGCCGTCTTGATTCTCAATTTCATCCTCGATCAGTTGGATCAGGGTGTAACTGAGCGAGCTGGAAACACCTGGAAAGATTAGCCTGTCCAGCTTCTCTTCCAGGAGGAAGCGCAGTTTATTTTCGATACTTTGCAAAAGCTTTCGCATGATTGCCTCGCTGGAATTATACCTTTGAACTATGGAACCCGAGATGGTCGCAACAGCGTCCACACCAATTGCGGGAAATTTGCGGAGGCATCCTTTTTTATGGGTGACCTGGAGTGATGTGGTCAAATCGCGTAAATCGGGTTGCTAAAAATCCAGCCGCGGTGGCGGTTGAGGTAGTCGATATAAACTTCTGCGCGGTAGATGCCTGGCTCTTTGGTCAAATATGTCAAAACTTCGCGGTCATGGTGTTCCTTCACCACCACGCCATCTTTGAGTAGGCGAACGTGTGTTCGAATCGGCAGGCGCACCTGGAAAGTCAGCCCGGCATCAACCTGCACCTGGTCGCCCATCATGAAAGTGCCGTCATTGGTGTTACAGGTAAACCGAAAGCCCCGGGTGGGGTGCGGGAGGTCATAGGCGCAAAAGGCATGTCCGAGCCGCAGGGCATCCAGAATCATCTTTCGGTCGGTGTTAATCTCGCCAGTCAGTTTGCTGGGGGTCAAAATGTGAGTCGAGAAAGAACGGAACTGGAAAGCATAGGGGTAAACCCTGATCTTCAGCGGTCCATATTTATATTGTGTATTGTGGGCATCCACACCGGCAACCGCAACCACGGGTTGTTTGCTGGAAAGCAGCAATCGGTCCCAAAGTTGCAGGGTGCGTTCCAATGGTCCCTGGCTCATAAACTGGGGGAATAGGGCGTGCAGTGCCGCTTTGGGCAGAGAATGAGAGCGCGTCTTAAACTCGCTCATCTGGTTCCACAGTTCGATGCCGGTGTAACCTTTGACCGACCAATCTCTCCAGCTAAATTCACCTTCATTAAAGGCGGGCAAGGGGTCTTCAACAGGATGGGCGATAAAACTGAGGGTGCCGGCAGCGTTTGCCTGGTCGATCAATCTTTGCGGTTCTGCCGCGTAGCGTGAGAGCCCCTGGTTGTGCCCAAAAAGGAGCATGTGCGAACCGCCGCCCGACAGCGTGGTGTCGTGAACCTCTTCGCCGACGAGCATAAGCAAGCGTCGCTTTCCGCGCTGGTGATAGCCACCCACACCCTGGACGAGCACATTGTGGTCTGTGACCAGCAATACGTCCACTCCCGCGTCCAACCCGGCTTCCGCGAGGTCTTTGTGCAAGCCGGCGCCATCCGAATAACGGGTATGCATGTGCAGGGCGACAATCAGTTCTTCGCTCATATCAGGGTAGATTATACCGTCAGTTGACTTCTCAACCTCCACAAACATTATTGGTTGATCTCGATGAAGTAAGGTTCAAACACGCATAATCCTGACTGGCACTTTTACGCCGGGTTCTAACCGTTGTTATAAGTTCTTTTGTTGCAGCCTCAAATTTGGAGCCCGATTAACCCTGCATTCTGTATTTTTAGGTCTGCTAATTTCCTTATTTAGAATTGCTGAGCGGGATATGACTTTACTTACAAAAATCAGGAATTCTGTGTATAATGATTTTTTGTTAGTTTGGTATAATCTACCTGTTGTAACCTGGAGGTTAAGTATTTAATGATTTTAAACATTGCCCTAATTATAATTTCCCTTGCTTTGATTGCCAGTATCCTGGTGCAAAGCAAAGGCATTGGTCTTGGTGGTCTTACCGGCGGCGATTCTGGTGGGGTCTATACTAAAAGGCGCGGCATCGATCGTGTGATGTTTTTTATCACGATTGCCTTGAGCGCTACCTTTATCATTTTGGCTTTGGTCAGCGTTATTGTATCGGGGTAAGTCTCCTTTACAATTTCAAAGCCATATCAACCTGATCATGGAGAAAAGAGGCGACTCACCCAAACCGTGAGTTGTCTCTATTGTTTATGCGAAAATTCCGTTGGCAGTTGCTCATTGTTCTGATCACCGCACTGGTGGTTGGGGTTGTGCTTTATTTCCACCAGCAGTCCCCACAGGAAGAAGTTGTTCAAACTCCGAGCCCAATTAGCGGCGGCAGTTATACAGAAGCGCTTGTGGGTGCATTCATGCGTCTTAACCCGATGTTGGATCACCTCAACCAGCCCGATCGCGATATTAACCGGCTCTTGTTCAGCAGCCTGGTTCGTTTTGATGCCAGCGGTCTTCCAGTTGGTGACCTGGCTCGAAGCTGGAATGTCTCTGAAGATGGAGCCGTATACACGGTGAACCTGCGTGCCGATGCCGTCTGGCACGATGGAACCCCATTGACCGCTAATGATGTTGTTTATACAATCTCGCTATTGCAAAGTCAAAGTCCGCTGATCCCTGCGAACTTACAAGAATTTTGGAATGCGGTAACAGTCAGCGTGGTTTCGGACACGATCCTCGAATTCTCTCTCCCGGTTGCCTACGCGCCTTTCATGGATTACTTGAATTTCCAGGTTCTGCCAGCGCATTTGCTCGGCAACCTGGGGATGGATGCGCTGGTCGATCATCCTTTCAACCTCAACCCAATTGGGTCTGGTCCTTTTCGCTTTGATTCGATCGAAATCGAAAACGGCACGATAACCGGGATAAACCTGGTTTCATTTGAATACTATTTCGATGGGCAGCCGTTTATCGATGAAATCCGTTTCCGCTATTACCCCGATGAGAGTGCTGCCCTGGATGCCTACCTGGAGGGTGAAGTAGACGGACTTTCACGGATTCACAACGCAGACCTTTCGACCGTTCTGAATCAAACGGGTCTGAACCTTTACTCCAGCCGCCAGCCGAAACTCAGTATCGTTTTCCTTAACCTGCGCAACGCCAACGTGCCTGTGTTGCAAAACGCGGACTTCCGCAAGGCATTGATGGCTGGCATCAATCGACAAGAAATGATCGACGAAGTCTTAAATGGTCAGGGCGTTTTCGCGCAAGGTCCGATCATGCCTGGCAACTGGGCTTTTTACCCGGAACAAAGCGAATATCGCTATGACCCCGATGGTGCCAGGCAGATTTTGGCTGCGATGGGGCTGAGCCAGGTTGAAGATGGGCGCTTTCTTAGTGACGGTGCTCCGATTGAACTTGAGCTGCTAACGCCCGATGACCCAGAACATATTGCTATGGCAGAAATTTTGCGTCAGAACTGGCAAAAGGTTGGTGTGGGCGTGACTGTATTGCCGTTAGCGCATGACCAGGTGATCGCCCGGCTTGAGAATCGGGATTACCAGATGGCACTGGTCGATGTTGATCTTTCAGAAACACCCGACCCTGACCCATACCAATTTTGGGCTGAATCGCAGATCGACGGCGGGCAAAACTATGCCCAATGGTCTAACGCTACCGCCAGCAGCTATCTCGAACAAGCCCGACAGGTGCCTGGGGTTGAAGTTCGCAGACGGCTTTATCGCAACTTCCAGGTGCTTTTCGAAGAAGATCTGCCATCCTTGCCGCTTTTTTACCCGGTTTACAATTACGCCGTTAAAGACTCGATCAAAGACTTAATGTTTGGTCCGGTGTATAACCCTGCGGACCGTTTTAATAACGTGCGGGAATGGTATATCCTGACTGGTGTTGAGTAAAGCCTCTGATCAATATTGGAGATGAAACCATGGATACGAAAAAATCGAGAAATCCAATTGGCTATACCGATTTGCTCGGCGCGCGTGGAGTCAGTAAGAGCGACTTACGCATCCGCTTGCTCGGCAGCATCGACGAAGCTTCTGCCGCTCTGAGCGTCACCAAAGCTTTTCTGCCTCTGGAAGAAGACCGGGTTGTACTGACCAATTGTCAGCAAGACCTTTCGCAGCTAATGGGCTTTATCGCCCAATTGGGAACTGAGAGAGAAGCTCCTGAAGAATCTGACTTTTTTGCCGAAAAACTGACCAACCTCGAAAGTGTGCTCCAATCGCTAAAAGAGCAGGTAGTGATGCCTGCCCGCTTCATTTTCCCGGGTGAAAATAAAGCCACCGGCGTGCTCGACTTTGCCCGCGCGACCATCCGCAGAGTGGAACGGGAGTTGAATGCCGGGTTCGATGCCCTGCAGGTGGAAGCGCTAAACGCGCGTCAGTACCTCAACCGGCTGAGCACCCTCTGCTTTTTATTAATTCTTAAACATTTGGACCAGGACCCGGCATAATGTGACCGGGACGCTAATCAACGTTGCTGCCATAATCACCAGCAGCGTGCTGCCGTTATTGCTTTTGGCGGTTTTGTTCTTATTGGCTCTTAACGCACTCGGGATAGCTTATTAGCGTCTGAAGTCTACTTCTGGTTTCGCCGGTCACCCCATTGACATCACAGATATCCGTCGCAATATGTAGATGCCAACCTCATTTTGCCCGTTGATTTCCGAACGGTGACAATATCAATATTCATATGGAATCAAAAATGGGATAGCGTGCTGCCATCCCATTCGGAATTTGATGTCGTTTTACTGACCAGCCTCAGCCAGGGCTGCATCGACGGCAGCTATCAGCTCGTTTTGGTAAACCAACTTACCGTTGACCGAGAAGGTCGGGGTGGCATTGACACCAAGCATTTGGGCATATTGTCTGCCATCTGAGATGACTTTCACCTGGCGGTCACTTTCGAGGCATTCCTCAAAATCTGCCATATTCAGCCCAACGTTGCTGGCGTAGTTACGCAGGCTCTCGTCTGCGAATGCCCCCGCGAAGGTGGCATTTTGGTAAACCAGTTTCTTGTAATCCCAAAACTTGTTCTGCTCGCCAGCGCAATAGGTTGCCTTGGCAGCCTTGCTTGAATCATCCTCCTGGAACTGGTAATTAAAATAAGTCAGGTAGACCTTCCCGCTGTCGACATATTCTTTGATGAAATCAGGTTCGCTCTCCAGGGCGAAAGAACGACAGTAAGAGCAGGTAAAGTTAGAAAACTGCTCTACCTTTACCGGGGCATTGGGGTCACCAACGGAGGGTCCGTCCACCTGGCGGCGAGGTATGAAGTAAAGTAAAAGCAGGGCAACAACAACGACACCGATTACCGCAGCAACTGATGTTATGGTTTTTTTCTTCTGGCTTCCGCGTTGCGCTTTTAATACTTCCCGTTGGTTTTTGAGGCTTGTCATAGTTACTCCTGAAAGCGAAATTTTTAGTATTATAGCTGTTTTTGAAATACAGGCAGGAGGCTGCCCACCTGGCGGAAACCAAGTGAATGGTACAACCTCAGCGAAGGCTTGTTATCTACCGGGGTGTTGACACTAACAGACTCAACTCCGGTATCTTCAAAATGCTCCTTCAGGTCAAAAAGCAGCGCCCTGGCTATGCCGAGACCGCGAAAATCGGGGTGCACGGCAATGCGTGCCAGATGCAGATTGTCGAAGGTGCGCGTTGTCATCTGGTAGGCGACGATGCTGCCGTCAACCTCAGCAAGGCTGGCATATTCGCATGCAAAATAACTTTTTTCTACTGAAGCAGGATTCATCTGCCAGGGCGTCTGGAAGCAGATATTGTCAAGTTCTTCAATCTGGGGCAGATCCCCAAGCCGTGTGGGTCTGATGCGGATGCCTGGCTTAAGCATGGGGGCAGACCCGGAGATTGCCGGTGTCGAAAGTGAGATGATCTGATTTTGCTGTTGAAATGCGTTTCCGACCAATAAATTTTCAACCCAATCATTTGGGGCAAGACAGTAAAGCTGTTGTGTGCATCTCTGAATCAACCAATCGCATGCGTGATTCAGAAGTTTCGAAAAATACTCTCCATGCCTGCCATCCCGCCAGGAATAAAAAAAGCGTATCCAGGCAAAAGACGGCTTCTCAGGCGCGACAGAGATCAACGCGGCAATGCCTTGCTCAGAACACAGGTAGAAAGTGGAGGGTTCAGCTAGGCGGGAACGGCTCGGAAACCAGTCGAGATACTCGAAAGCCAACTGCGGGCTGTTTATAAAGCGCAATAACTCAGCCTGGCTATCTTCATTTCCTGATCGAATTTCAGGATGCATGGCCTACCTGCTAAAAACAATTTCACCGGCAACCACGGTCATAACCGGCTTGACATCTGCTAAAGTTGATGGTTCCAGTTCAAAGAGATCATTCTCGAGAACCACAAGATCGGCCGGCATGCCCTCTGTAAGCAAATTCAGGCGGGTCTTTGAAAGGATTGGCTGCGCATAGGCATCGATGGCGGCTTTAAGGGGGACTTTCTGCTCCGGGTGCCAACCACCGATTGGCTGACCGGCAAGTCGCTGTCGCGTGACTGCGGCGTGAATGCCAAGGAAAGGATTGGGGCTCTCGACTGGCGCGTCTGAGCCGAAACGGGTGGTGATGCCGCTGGACAGCATGCTTTGATAGGCATAGGCACCGACGGTGCGCTTTCCCCAGTGATTAACGGCAGTAAACATATCTGAGGGGGCGTGAATCGGTTGAACAGAGGCGATCACATCCAGCGCCTTCATCCTTCGAAGGTCATCGGTTTTGATGATCTGCACGTGTTCAATGCGGTGAGGCAAGGAATGCCTGCCATGTTTCTGCTCAGAAGCACGGAGCATGGTGTAGCCATCCAGAACCTCCCGCACAGCACGATCACCGATAGCGTGAACAGTGAGCGGCCAACCAGCTTCCGCAGCTTTTTCTCCCAACCCGACAATTTCTTCGGCTTCTAAAAGCAACATACCAGTATTTTGTGAACCTTCGTAGGGCTCAAGCATGGCGGCACTCTGCGGACCTAAAGCGCCATCAGCAAAAGCTTTCAACCAGCCAGGTTTCAAAAAAGGCGGCTTGTTTAACCTTCCACGCCAGTTTTCTTCCAGCACATAGCGCACTTGCTCTGAGGGCAGATTTTTGGTCACTCGCAGCCTTAGCTGATCACGTTCGGTCAACAAAAGCAAAGCTTCCGCGCATTCGAAACGGTCAAAATCGTGCACAGCAGTGATACCGAGGCTGTGCAGGTAGGTTTGCGCTCGCAGGATCTTTCGGGCGCTTTGATCAACGGTTGGTTCGGGCAAGAAATTGTTAATGGCGAAGGCTGCATTTTCCAGCAATATTCCGGTTGGGTCGCCCTTGGAATTCCTGAGAATTACGCCGCCTTGTGGGTCGGGAGTTTGGTGATCAATGCCAGCAATGCGCAAGCCCAGAGTATTAACCCAGGCGGCATGCAGTGATTTCGCGTGCAACAAAACCGGGTGGTCGCGGCTGATGTTGTCGAGCTGGGTGGCTGTGCCATATTCGGCTGGCTGCCAGGCATTCTGGTTCCAGCCGTAGCCAATAATCCACTCACCAGAGGGGGTAATCTTCGCTTTCGCCGCAACCCGACGCAGACATTCGTCCAGGCTGTTTGTTTCGCAGTCAACCGAGTCTAATTGTTCGGCGGTGTTTGCCAGGTGTAGATGGAAATCACAGAAACCCGGCATGACGGTCCTGCCTGCCAGATCGATTTCTTCTGTCTTTGCCGGGGCTTTTTTCCTGGCTTCATTGAGCGTGCCTACAAACCTGATCGACCCCGATTCCAGAAGGAGGCTGTCGCCTTCCAACTGGAACATGGTGGGGAAATGGCAATTTGTGAAAAGCAGGCTTTTAGTCATTGAGACCCAATGAATCGAGGATTCCGTTCAACTCTTCATCTGAGTAAAACGAGATGCTGATGGTACCGCCACGCACACCCTTAGTGAGGCTCACCTTTGTATGAAAAAACTGCCTGAGCTTATTTTCCAGGTCCTCAATCTCAGGTGAACGTGGAATTGGGCTGCCTGGTCGCGGGCTTTTTCCGGTTAGCTTGCCGACCAGCGCTTCGGTTTGACGGACGTTGAGATTCAACGAAACCACCGAATCGAGTGCTGAGTCAATTGCCCGGGCATTTGGCAAGCCCAGCAATGCCCTGGCATGACCTTCAGTAATTTCACCGTTCAAGACCGATGCCTGGGCAAGTGGGGGCAAATTGAGCAAACGCAAGGTATTGGTGACCGAAACGCGGCTTTTGCCAACCCGACGGGCGATCTCTTCGTGGGTCAGGGAAAACCCATCGACCAAATTCTGGTAAGCGCGTGCCCGCTCCAATGGGTTCAGGTCTTCGCGCTGAACATTCTCAATGATCGCGAACTCGAGTTGTTCCTGTTCGGTGGCACTACGGACGATTGCCGGCACTTCTCGCAGACCGGCGATTTTCGCTGCCCGCAGCCTGCGTTCACCAGCGATCAGCGTGTAGAAATTTGGTTTGTCAGCTGAAATCAGAATAAGGGGTTGAATGATGCCATGCTCGCGGATGGAACTGGCGAGATCTTCCAGCCCTTCACTGTTAAACTGTTTCCGAGGTTGATGCGGGTTGGGACTGATGTTGTCAATCGGCACCATCACAACCTTATCGCCTGGAATAACGGCTTGGGTGTCTTCCCAATTAGGGATTAGCGCATCCAACCCTCTGCCTAAACCACTCTTTTTCGCCATAGCTTACTCCTGATCTGGTTCGATGTGAACACCATCGCCAATTAAGATTTCCTGCGCAAGTTCCTGATAGGCTTGTGCTCCAGGTGATTTGGGCGCGTAAAACGAAATCGGCATCCCGAAAGAGGGTGCCTCTGCCAGCCGAACGTTGCGGGGAATATAACTTTCAAAAACCTTGGTCGGAAAAAATTTCTGCACTTCCACCCTGACATCTGCAGCCAGGTTTGTGCGGGTGTCATACATGGTTAGCAGGACCCCCCGAATTGCCAATTCGGGAAAAAGCCCTCCGCGGATACGGTCGAGCGTGCGGGTAAGCTGTCCGAGACCTTCGAGAGCCAGGTATTCAGCCTGGACGGGGATGATGATTCCGTCTTCGGCGGCAATGAGACCATTGAGGGTCAGCAAACCCAAAGAAGGCGGGCAATCCACCAGGATGTAATTGTAACGATCGCGAAGGGGTGCCATGCGTTCACGCAGCAAGCGGTCACGCGAAGAGATTTCGATCAGTTCAATTTCGGCGCCCGAGAGGTTTGGCGTTGAGGGGATCAGATCGAGCTTGAAATTGTGATTGCGCAGCAGCGTTTCTGCGGCTCTTTTCTCTCCAATCAACACTTCATAGATCCCGTGCTGAATTTTATTATGGTTGACACCCAGGCAGGAAGTTGCGTTCGCCTGGGGGTCAAGGTCTACCAGCAAAACGCGCTGCCCAAATTGACCGAGGAAGGCTCCCAGGTTGATGGTGGTTGTGGTCTTGCCGACACCGCCTTTTTGATTGACGATCGTGTAAATTTTACCCATGTCTTATCAGTTGACCCGCTTTTTTGCCTGTTCGATTTCCTCAGAGGTTGGGACACTTTCGAGATAAAACCGCGTAACGGAATTCGCCGCGAGTTCCACTGCAAAACGGGCTGCTTCCCAAGCGTCGCCCACCTCATTGAAATGGTGAAAAAAGCAGGCGGCAAAAATATCTCCTGCGCCGGTTTCGTCTACAGACTCGCGCAATGGGGCATGGAAGTGGCGATATTCACCGTTCCAGTATACCCTGGCACCGTCCTTGTTTTCAGTGACAACCAGCAGTTTGCACAGCCTGGCATACTCGCTGACGAGGTGCTCATCTCCCTGCAAATCCTCCAGTGAAAGCACTACCACATCGGTTTTGGGGAGAAGGTCTTCCTTCCGATCCAGATCGCGGAAACTCACCATGCCATCCGCGGCAATTTGTCGAAGCAAACCCTGGGGCGTGCAGCAAAGCAGGCTTTCCGGGAAGGCGTCGAAAAGCCCTGGATCAATTTCGTTCGCGACCGGTCCGAGGTGGACGATTTGCGCGTCACGCCATTCGGAGGGGATATCTTCCGCTCGAAGCACGAGACCTTGCTGGTAACAATATTGCTGCCTGCCATGGGCGGTGGTTATATTCTGGAAACAGGTGGTGGGACCGGGTCGAGCGTTATGAACCTGGAGGGACACAAGGCTGGTAATATCGCTGTCTTCAGCATGACTGCTGACTACACCGACAACGTGACCGAGATGACGGGAGGTCAGCCCCGAGAAACTGGCTGTTCCGCCCAATTTACTGGAACCATCGTCCTGTAAATCCGCGGTGATATTGCCGATCAGCAGGTAGTCGATTGGTTTCAAGGTTGTCAGTTTGCTCATTTCACTCGCACTAATGCCCTTCGGAATAAAAAATTATAGCATGGAACAAACTCAAAAAATGAAGACTTGCATGCTAGATGGCATGCTCAGTGTCTGAGTGTGTATCAACACATTGGTGAGCTCCTGGCGCTTGGGAGTAAAATGGGGAAATGATGCAACAAGACAAGCAGACTTACCGAACCGCTTTGGACGATTTTCGCCGACTGCGCAGCAGGGCAGCCATGGACCGCTTTTGGGCGGGTATCCGCGGAGAATCGCTGGACCTTTTACCCTACCACGAGGTCTCTTCGAAACTGCGCGCGGTCAGCCAAACCAACCTTGGGCTGCAGGTGGTACCGCTTGAAAAGATCATCGGTAGTGTCAACCGCACAGATGATTTTGACCGCAATTTCAGACCGCTCAGCGATGACGACATCACCCGTTGGGCGAATGTGAAAACAGCCATGACCAGCCCGTTCCATGTGGGTGTGCCTCCGGTTTCGCTTTACAAAATCGGGGACGCTTATTTCGCACTGGATGGCAACCATCGCATTTCGATTGCCAAAGAAATGGGGCTGGACACAATCGAAGCCTATGTTACCGAAGTAAAAACCAAGGTGCCAATCTCGAGTTCCTTTACGCTCGAAGAGCTGGTTGAGAAAGCAGCTTACGCCGATTTTCTGGAAGATACGCACGTCGATCGGATCTTACCCGACATTGACTTTTCACTGAAACGATTTGAGCAATACCCGCTTTTAAAAGAGCATATTAATGTGCACCAATACTATATGGGCATAGAACGCAACCGCGAGGTTGGCTTTGAGGAAGCTGCCCTGGATTGGTATGACCAGGTTTACGCGCCAGTTGCCAGGATCATCGACGATTCCGGACTGCGCTACGAGTTCCCAGAATTTACCGTGACCGATTTGTACCTTTGGGTGCTGGATAAGCAGGAAGACCTTCGGGAGACTTATGGAACTCCGTTTAAGACTGAAAATGTGGTAGATTATGTCGCCAGCAGAGAAGGCAAGTGGACCAACGCGGTTGGTGCAGTAGCAGACCGCGAACTGGACAGCCTTCATTCTGACTGTCTTTTTCGCGATATCCTGGTAGGCATCAGCCATACCGACCCTGACCTGGTCGCTTTACAGCAAGCCAAGTTGATGAACCGCTGCGAAGAAGGCAACATTGTGGGGCTGCACGTGCTGTCAGAAAGTGATACCGCCTCGGTCGAAACGGAAGCTGGATTGGAGACCAGTTTTTATAACAGCCTGCATGACAATCAGATGGATGGGCGATTTATCATGGTGCCTGGAAGTGTCAGCCCGAATTTGCGCGAATATAGCCTGCTCAGCGATGTGCTGATCGTCAAGCTTAGCCACCCGCCTGCTGGATCGGTTATTGACCGGCTTTCTTCGGGAGTGATTACCCTGCTTCAAAACAGCCGGCGCCCGGTTATGTTTGTTAAAGACACCGCTTTGCGTGTGGAGCGCATTTTGCTTATTTATGATGCTGCCGAAAAGAGCCGTGAAGCCTTCTTTATCGCGGCTTATTATGCCGCCCGCTATAACTGCGAGCTATACATTTTGATGCCAGCCAAAGAAGACAAAGCAAATCTCGAAGCCAGGCAATTCGCCCAGGATTACCTGGTAAATTTGAACCTCCAAGATTCTACCTCTTGGCTGACGCAGGCGCAGCTCGATGATGATATCAACGCGTTCATCGAGGAAAAGTTTATTTCAACGATTATTCTGGGAGGCTACAAGAGTAGTGGGCTTCTGGGCAGAATTTTCAGTTCGAGCATCGACGCTATTCTCGAAAACAGCCGTATTCCGGTGCTGGTATGCCAGTGATCACATTCGTTTAAGAATCAAAATTGTTCGATCGTCTTCAAAAGCACTGTCGTCCTGGTACTCCTCCAGGCTTTTAAGAATCTCGCGGACCATCCCTTCAGGGTGCAGCCCGGAAGATTCTGTGAGTATTTTAGACAGAAGCTCCTGCCCAAATTCCTTTCCCTCAGCATTGACCGATTCACTGACACCGTCGGTATACAGGATAATCGATTGACCAGGCTCAAGAGTCAGAACATCATCGCGAAGCGTGATCGGTTCGATTATGCCTACAGCAATGCCACCTTTTGGTAACAGTCGGATTGTTTTTGTGTTTGAATCGATGATATAGGGCGGGTTGTGCCCGGCGATTGTGTACACCAACTCTCCACTCTGGGGATCGAGGATCGCGTAAACGAGTGTCACGAAGAAAGCTTGGGTTGAGTCGAGCTGTAAAAGGTGGTTGACTCGTTCAAGGGCGCGAGCAGGTGACTGGAATTCCCTTGAGACTGCCCTGAGAAGGGTACGCGCGACGGTCATGTAAAGCGATGCGGGAAGCCCCTTATCGGAAACATCAGCGACAAGCATGCCGATTCTATCGTCGGGCAGAGGAATTATGTCATAAAAATCGCCGCCCACCTGTCGGGCAGTTTCCCAGTCTACTGAGAGTTGGTAGCCAGGAATTTCAGGCAATTTTTCAGGCAAAAAGGTTTTTTGGATCCGACGAGCCAGGTTAAGTTCTTGTTCGGTCTGACGCCGCAGCTGATCAATGGAGCGCAAGCGGAAATTCTGAAAAGCCAGCGCGAACTGCCGGCTTGCGCGGGCAAAGTAATCGATCCGATCAGGTGTGAGTTTACTTTCCTCGTCGCAGACCAGTAAATGACCATAAAATTCATCAGCAACCTCAAGAGCGAACATCAGCGTCTTGAGTTGTCTTTGATTATCCGCTTGCTTGTCGTGGTCAGCCAGCTTGGATAACAGGTCGTCTCCAAGCGTGTAACGTCCCTGGTCGGTTTCAGGCTCAATCAATGCTTCAATTTCATTTTTAGTAAAACGTTTGCCGGTGATGCCGCGTACGCGTTGCCCATCTTTGGATTTAATCAGCAAATTATGAAGCTCGAAGGTGTCTTCATCCGGTTGGTAAGCCAACAGAGCGAGCCCTTCCAGGTTACTCTCGGTGGCGACGCGCCAACAAGCCGCATCCACCGATGCTTCGAACGTTTCGCCTTGGGTGAGAATGTTCCCCAACTCAAGCAAGCGCAATGAAATACGAGACTGCTCCTTTTTATCCTCAAGCATCTGGATATTTTGAAGGCTGAGAGCAGCTTGCTGGGAAATTCCCTGGAGAATGGAAAAATGATCCGTGTCCAGCACCTGTTCGGGCTCAGCCTGCTTGTATGAATCGTTGCTCAGGTGCAGCAGGTAGCCGATGGTTTGATCCTGGGTTTGCAGCGGGAAGGTCAAAACAGTGCCATCATTTACCAGGGGAGGGAGCAGTTTTAATAACTCGGGAAAACTACTTGCCCGAGTGACTGACAGACGTCCATCATGGTCGTGAGAGCCGATCAGGGTATCGCGGTCAAAAGTGAGCGGCAGTGAGGTCATTGGGCACTGAATCTGTGGGCAATAAAGACTTGGAAGCGTGATAATCCCCGGATTTTCGGTCTCAAGCACCAAACCAACGGCAACACCACCGATTAATTCGATCAGGATCTGACCGATTTTGTTGGTCAGTTCATCCAGTGTGGTCAGGTTCTTAGTCTCGATTGCCAGGTCTAAAAGAATGGAAGTCAACCAGGCTTGGCGGTCTTTCTCGGCTTCAATTCGCTGTTTATCGAGAGCGGTGCCAATGTAATCAGCAAAAGTTGAACAGATGTTAACTGAGTCTTGCCCGTAGCGACCAGAAGTAGCGACATGGAAAGTGAGGACGCCGTAATGGTGTTGATGGTAGTTAATTGGGGCAGCCACCGCGGAGTAGTTTGTGGGCAATTCCAGGCAGTCCTGGATTGGGTCGGAAACGATTTCAGCAGGTTTTAGGATGCCGTTTTCCAGCTCTGCAATCTGCGCGAACCAGGTTTCCTGCCCTACCACCTGGTTTGGATCTGGCTGGCAAATTTCGGGGTTTCTACACCAGAAGTCGGTCAAACCCAGCTGCTCGTTCCTGTCTTTTTTAAGCCAAAATCCGATAAAATCGACTGGCAAAATGGTTGGGATATGTTCAATGACGTAACAGATTAGTTCTTTTGGGTCTGCGTTTTGCGAGACCTGCTCGGCTGTTTCGCGATACCTTTCAACCAGGTTGCGTTGCCATCGTGACGTTCTGAAAAGGCTGGCGTTGCGCAAGGCGATGGAAATTGATTGTGAAAGGATCTCGAGTTGTTCTCTGTCGAGACTGGTGAAAGCATTTGTTTTGTCACTCTGGATATCCAATACCCCCAAAACCTCACCCTGAAACTGGAGCGGTATGCACAGCTCTGAACCAACCCTGGCTTCAGAATGCGGGTCGGGACGATACATAGGGTGGGTAGAGACATCATTCGACAATTGCACGGTGCCTGATCGAACGGTCAGGGGGATTAAACCCGGCACAGCCTGGATTGGGTAGGAGACCTGGTTGGTTTCGTAAAGTTCGGCTTTGGTACCGCTGCCAGCCTTGAAAACAATCTCCTGGGGCACATAATCCACCAGGAAAACTTGCACAAAAGGATAGCCGAACTCCTCGTGTACAGAGTCGGTCACTTGCCGCAACAATTTATCAAGGTCAAGTGTGCTGCTGATTGAATGGTTGATTTCCGAAATAATACGAAGAGTCTCAAGCGGCAGGGAAGCGTTGTTCCTTACGCCTGTTTGAGACATTGGAGACTCAAACATTTTGATTAAGGTCAGCACATTGCCGTTGGGTGTTCCAGGGATATAAAAGACTTCATCCATCAACTTGTGGATCAGGAAAACGCCCAGCCCGCGCTCACGGCGCTCCTCGAGCGGTCCGGTTAATACTGGTTCAGGAACCAGGCTGGGGTCAAACTTGATCCCATCATCCTGCAAAATGATCGTCAGGGCAAGTTCAGTATGCCGAAGGCTCAATCTCATCTCGCCAGGGGGCATGCCTTTGTAGGCATGATCAATGATATTGCTGGCGGCTTCATCGACCGCGAGGTCGATTTCGTAAATTTGTTTTGGGTTAAATGGCAGTTTCCCGGCGTACTCGGTTACAAACTCCGATATTTTGGATAAAAAGTTGCAGTCCGCAGGAAAAGTTGCCGAAATCATGATCAATTCCGTCCAGTGCCGGCATTATATCACGAGCGTCAGGTAAAATTGGGCTGTGGATAACGAAAAGAAAACAATTAGGATTGAAGATTTGGCTTTATCTGACCGCCCGAGGGAGAGAATGTTGACTGAGGGTGTGGGAGCGTTGACGAATGGTGAGCTGCTGGCGATCCTGTTAAATAGCGGCACCAAGGAAGACAGCGCGATTGACCTTGGTAACAAGCTGCTTACTGAGCTTGGAGGATTCAGCGGCATTCACCGCGAAGACATCTCGCGCCTGATGGAGTTTAAAGGGGTTGGACTGGCGAAGGCAGCTCGGATTAAAGCAGCGGTGGAGGTCGGTTACCGCCTTTCGAAGGAAACGCAAGACCCATCTATTTTTATTAAAACTCCCGAAGACATATTTAACCTGGTTGGTTTCGAGATGAAAGGGCTTAACCAGGAGCAGCTTTGGGTTTTGTTTTTGAACTCACGCAACAAATTTCTGGGAAAAGAACGCCTGTATAAGGGCTCTCAGGATGCCACCACCGTGCGCGTCGCAGAGATCTATAAGGATGCGGTCAGGAAGAATGTTTATGCAATTGTCCTGATCCACAACCATCCCAGTGGGAACCCGACTGAGAGCCCGGAAGATGTTAACCTGACCCGCGTAGTTATTGAGGCGGGCAAGATTCTTGATATTCGTTTGATCGACCACATTATTGTCGCTGGTAACAGCTATGGCTCGATCAGGCGCAACCACCCTGACCTTTGGGCTTAACTTTCGGAACGCTGCTGTTGATAGGGGAGTCTGGCACGAATGGGTTTTGCCTTGCAAATGGTACTGCTGGCGTCACGAAGGTTGAAAGGCAATCGCTCGAGCGTTGGCATAACGAGTTTGGCGGAGGGAGTTAACCCCCACCGGAAAAATCACTTTGTATTGAAACCCGAAACAAGTTTATTCTGGTTATGAAAAACAGCTGGTCACAACCAACGCTGGACCGGTGTGTACGACGATGGCGGTATCGCCTTCATCGAGAATTTTCTGAAAAATGGGGTTATAGAGGACAGGGAGAGGCGCTGCTGTGCCGGGCAGTTGCGCTGAGGTTCTCAGCTTCACCAGAAACTCATCGATGCTAATCAATTAATCCTCCCGATAGGAGTTGCCTTCAAAAGTGATGATTTGTGGGAGGAAATCGATTCCAAGCTTTTTCATCTGATGTACCGGTAGACAGCAGGTCGTATCAGCAATGATTCTGATATTAAATTCCCCACAAAATTATAAAATAACGGGACAGCTTACTTTAAGCGGAAACTGCAGTTCGGACAAACACGCTCATCTTTTTGAACCACAAATCCGCAATTCGAACATGTAGCAGGTTGAACTTCACCGAGTGGGGCACCGCAGGCAACGCAGCGCCCTGCTGCAATTTCGTTGGCTGTCAGGCAGTAGGGGCAGACTGTGCGTGCAAGCCGCTCGGAAAGGTTTTGACCGGTGCCGAGCTGCCGGGCGGTTTTATCGATCACATCCCAGATTTGATCTTCAAGCGTGATCGATTCGACATCCTGAGCAATGTCATCCAGCCGGCTGAGAATCGAAAGCGGGTTACGCAACGCGCTCAGTGCCGAGATGCCGAGGCTGGCTGCGAGACCGAGCCAACTCTGCTGCCCAACCGTGATACTTACGCCATCAGCGACCTTCGAAATGGTAGCGGTCATGGCTGTTTGACCGCCAGAGCGGCGGTTGGGTCGCGTGGCGATCTGGACCGCAAGGTTTTCATGATCACCCACTTGCTGCACCTGGAAGTTACCGCGGTGGAATGCAGCGCTAAGATTGTTTGCGATCTGCCTGGGATTGATGTTGCCGTGATAAATTCGAGTGCTCATTTGTCGTATTCTTTCAGTAATAGTTTAGATTATAATCTGAATGCTAAGGTGCTGATGAAACAAGGTAAAAAAGAAAAAATTCGCTTTGCGACCGGCTTGGGAATATTGGCAGTCATGCTGTTATTGAGCCTGCTGCCCAATCTGAACCGTGCAGTGTGGGCACAGTTTCCGACTGTCTCGATCCCGACTGTCACAGCCTTGCCACGTGGGTTGTACGTCCGGGCGGTTGGTGACCCTGAGAATCCATTGAATGTGCGCGCCTACCCGAACTCAACATCAACTCGTGTTGGTGTATTCCTGGTGGGCCAGGAAGCCAATGCCTATGGTTATTATGGCGACTATGTTCAAATCGACTATGCCGGCGCACCAAATAATCGCGGTTGGATCGTGTTGAACCGAGTGGAAGTCTTTGGTGGGTCGCTGCCGATGCTTCAGCCTCCGCCCACAGAAACACCTTCGATCACAAAAACAATTGACCCAACCCTGGCAGCCCAATTTATCATCACGGCGATTCCCAGCCGTTTGCCGACCTTTACCGAACCGCCGCCCATTCAGATCCCAACTTACCCTGCTGAGGTCATCGGCAGCACGACGGTTGGTATTCCGATTGGGTATGTAATCGTGATTTTGGCGGGATTGGGGTTGTTTCTGACGCTCATCGCCGTCTTAAGGCGTGGTTGAGCTTTCTCAATCTCGCGCACGCCCGTACTTAGTAATCCGCTTAAATGAACTGATCAGTGAAAAGGCTTTATCGAGGTCTTCAAGGCTGGCTTCCATCGCTCGATATCCTTCATCAATTAATGGTTTTGATTCAACCTTTTGCAGCAAGCTGAAATGTCCGACTTCCGGCTCAACGAGCACATCTGGTTGTGACAGCTCAATGCGCAGATCACTCAATTTGTTGCTAACCACATCAATCGTGACGGTAAGATGACGCATGAGCTCACCCAGGCGGGTTTTTGCTATGGTTTTTATGATTGGATCTGGTACGCTGTCTTGCAGCGGTACCTTGACGTCTACCAGGTCGAAACCGGCAGGTCGTCTATGGAGCAAAATTGCGACGACTGGCAGGCTGGTATCGAATGCACGGGCTGAATCTACCGGAACGGGATCCATAATGCCACCGTCAACCAGGATTTCATCGCCCTGGCTGGGAAAGATACCGGGAATCGCAATGGTGGAAAGCACAGCCTGCATTACATCGCCATCCCGCAGGATGATCTCTTGACCAGTTTTCAGGCTGACCGCAGTCACCACAAAAGGAATGGGCAAATCTGCAATTTGTTTGTCTTTCAGGAAAGGTCCCAGGGCATTGATTAGCCCGGAGGTGCCTAGCAGGGAGAAATTTTGCTGACCGACACCTGACCGAAAACCGCCATCGCCAAAAAATTTGTTAACCACTTTAGCGATATCGGCAGGCTGATGACCAGCAGCGATGATCGCGCCAAAGAGACCGCCAGCACTGGTGCCGGCAATCCCATTAATTTTATAGCCATTGTCCATGAGGCACTGAACAACACCCAGATGCGCGATTCCTCTAACGCCCCCTCCACCTAATGCCAAATTAATTTCTCTCGACATGTTCACCTCGTTAATAATACATATCATATCAGGGAGTTATTACTATCGTTGTTTTTTGTAAAAAATCGATTTTGGAATTTGATTGTATAATATGGAGGGTTATATTTATAAACTGTCCGGTTAAAACAGTGAACATACACAGGGTTGTAGGGTGATGCATGCACAATTATTGGGATAATGAAGAATTTAGCGACTATGCACTTTGGTACGCTTTACGGTGCAAGCCGAATTTTGAATTCATTGTCGATTCACAACTTCAACAAAAGAATATCGAAACCTACTTCCCGAAATTGCGGGTAAGACCGGTAAATCCCCGTTCGAAAACACAAAAACCGTTTTTCCCTGGTTATTTGTTTGTTCAGGGCAGCCTCGCAGATCTATATCAACAGAAGCTTGGTCTGACAAGGGGCGTTATTGGACTGGTGAATTTTGATGGTTTGCCAGCTCCGATACCAGAAGGAGTTATTGAAGTTGTTCGCAAACAAGTAAGGCAGGAAGAAGCCAAGCTCGATTGCGATCCTGCTTCTTTTAAACGCGGCGAGAGGGTTTGGATAGACGACCCGGCACTTCGGGGAATCCAGGCACGCTTTGAACAGTGCGTAAATGGTGAAGATCGGGTTATTGTTTTGCTAAGCTTATTGGGTCGCACGGTTCGACTGCAAACAGAAGCGAGTAAATTGAAGCGACGCGCTTATTAATGCGTTGAATGGGGGCTAACAAATGAACACCTTGCTCCAGCTGACACCAGGCGTGTCGGAGGGGCGGAGGCGTGGCTGGGCACGAGCATGGAGATTGACTGATGAAATCAACAGCAAATCAAATTCATAGAATTATCGCAATAAGCCTTGCGTTATTTCTGGCTTTTTCCATTTATGCCTGCAACTTTCCCCAGGTTTTGGAACCGGTCAATACCACCCCCACGGCTCAGGTTCCGCCTACCGCGGTCATGCCTGAAGGGGTTGAATTCCCTGAAAATGTAGGTGAGGCACCGGTAGAGTTTACGCCGGTGGCTTTACAGCCAACCGGTGCCGTTGCCACACTTGAAGATACCATTGAGGGAAGCGGACATTGTGGGCGTACCGACACGGTATATCTGATGGTGTTGGGGATTGATAAACATGCCCAGGCAGATGGCATCCGTATGATTAAAATCGATTTCAACAATGCGACAATGCATATGACCTCGGTCCCGCGTGATTTTTATGTGCCCATTGTGGGATTTGAGCAATTTGGCATCAACTATGGACGCATTAACGCCACCTTTGGCTATGGCGAATGGTTTTTTGGTCCCGGTAATGGCGCAGAATGGGTGGCAGAGAACCTGGAACATAATTTTGGTTTTAAACCTGACGAGCAATTTGTTCTCTATTACGATGAGATTGGGAAATATATCGATGCAATTGGCGGTATCACGGTCACTACCGAAAAGGCTGCGCGGGATTACTGGTATAACTTCCCGCCTGGCACTTATGAAATGGATGGTGATACGGCAGTAGTTTTTATGCGTATACGTGCTTTTGATACAGACATTCAGCGTATCAACCGCCAAACACTGGTGATGGAGGCGATTCTCGACAAGGTGCGCACTGGCATTTCGCCAAAAATGATTTATGAAGTGCTGACTACTCTGCTGAAAGACAAAACCACCCAATCGGACCTTGGCTTAACCGATTTGTATAGTTTTTATTGCCTTTCCAAGGAAATCAAACGGGCCGATATTCATATCACCGCCATCCCGGACACGATGTTTCACCCCTTCACCACTGAGACCGGAGCGCAGGTGCTGATTCCGCACAGCGAAGTGGTTGAATTTGTTCGGGAAGCCCTTGGTTTGAACCAGTAGCCAGCAATGCTCAATTTGTAAATTAATCATGATTTTTTGCTCTGATAAATCTATAAAAACTACATATATGGTCATAAACGTAGGGGGAGGGCACAATCTTGAGTACTCAATGACCGCTAACATAGTCAGACCTCCCCACCTAAGAACTGCGGACAGGCATTGAAAACCGAAAATTAACCGTTATTCTGACGGGGTGGGTTTACTGATTAGATAATTTCAGTTTTGCTCACGTTTTGAACCCACCCCTTCTGTTGTTTATTGTAGTAGCCTCAAATCCCGATTCCGATTGACCGTGTTTTCTGTATTTTCGATCCAAAATCTTCCATATTTGGAGTTGCTGATCAGCAGGGCTGAAGAATATTGTTTTTTTGTAACATGGTAAAATCGCTAATTAGCATAAACGAATGCCTGCCGCGAACGGCAATTTTTGTGGTTAGAAAGTAAGAGATGACCGATACACAACCTGAAAACACCGAACTTAATGGCAATTATGACACCAGCCAGCAAAAAAAACGATGGCAAATCATCGCACTGGTTGCGCTGGGGCTGATTCTTATCCTTATTTCAGTATGGTTTACCTGGCTGAAACCCTTATGGCAAAAACCAATTTCCGATCCACTGAACTTGCCCAGTGTCTCCACGAACATACTGCCAACTGCGACCGAAGTGCCGACTGACGTGCCAACCCCGACCATCCCTGAAGCCAGCCCAACACCGACGCCCGCGCCAATATGCGGTGACGATGCGGTCTGGACCTTCATGCTGGTTGGCATTGATTACCGTGGAAACGATTACCTTTATGGTTTGGCAGATGTTATTCGCCTGGCGAGGGTCGATTTCACCAATATGACTATTAATATGGTGGCGCTGCCTCGCGATATGATGGTGGATGCCCCTGCAGGGCTTTTTAAAGAAGAAAACCCTATTAAGATTAACCAGGGTTATTTGCTGGGTTCTCCGGGATGGATTGGCTCTAACGACACCGGCACTGGAGCGAATTCTCTGGCGCAGGTGCTTCAGTACAACTTTGGGGTCACACCCGATCACTATGTTGTCGTGAACTTTAATGCCGTCCGTAACTTTATTGACGGCATCGGCGGCATAGAGGTCACCCTGCCACAGGAGGTCTATGACCCAGACCCAAGCCTCGGGTACTTCCCTTCCGGAACACAAGTGTTAGACGGCGAAAGAGCACTGGATTTGATGCGTATTCGCACGAATTATGGCGATGGCTTTAGAGTTGGGAACCAGTCGTTGATCATAAAGGCAGTTATCCAAAAATTTCTGAGACCGGAAAATATCGTCAAAGTGCCTGACCTTGTGTCTGAATTTCATGGTGCCTTTTTGACAGATCTTTCACCTGAGCAGATTTCGTCGCTGGGTGTCTGCTTCTTGCAGAACTTCGAACTGGAGAACTACAAATCAACGCAAATTCCTGAATCAATGCTCTTGCAGGATCTGGAGTACATCCCCTCCAACTTTGGCTCCAGCTTTGTTTACCGTTGGGACCAGAGCGTAGTTGATTGGATTCACCAAAACTTGTTGTACCAGGAATAGACCGCCTGTCTATCCTCGAATTAGTACTTAATTGAAACTGAACAGAACACATCAAACAAGTGTTCTGTTCAGAAATACTGTAATCGCCGGTTAAATTGGGGCTAGCTCCTAATAATGTTGCAACGAAATATTAAAATCAAACTGGGTCTGTTGGCTGTGATCATCCTGTTTCTGGCATGGAATGCCTTCCAGCCAGAGGGATGGCTCGAGACCATTAGGCAAAACATATGGACTGTACGGATGATTAATGATCGCCTGCCTGCCCAGGAGGCAATAACCAACCCACCACATTCGACCGTTTTGCTCGCCCGCTCGGCACTGGAGCAGGGACAACCTCAGATCGCAATGGACCTGCTGTCACCGTTGCTTTCATATCAGGATCGTGCCACCAAGAGCATGCATGCTGAAGTGCTTTATGCGCTTGGACGACAGACTGAAGCTGTTCAGATTTGGGAGGATCTTAACGAAACCATCCTGCTTGAGAGGGCGGCAGGTAGTTCAACCTACGAAGGTGGTGAACAGATATTGCTTGCCGCAAATCAATCATTATATCGACTGGATGAAGAGAAATATACTTCCAGTCTGGCTTTGACCCTTAAAAGTCAGGGTCAATTGTCTGAGGCTGAGCGGCTTTTTTTAGCATCACGAGAAGCTTATCCTGAATCGGAGTACGCCTCAAACTGGTTACGTTATTTAGCTGACATTTACACCGACACAGGAGATTGGCAGAAAGCCGAGCAAGTCTACCTTCAGACGATCGAGGAGAATCCTGAGGACACAAAAGCTTGGAGAAACCTGGGGCTATTGTATTCTTCGGGAATGAATGATCACCAAAAAGCGATCGAGATCTTCCAAAAGATGATCTCACTCTCCCCGGAAAATGATTATGGCTACCTGCTGCTGGCACAGAGCTATGAAAAAGCTGGTGACTCAGAAAAAGCCCTGCGTACTTACCAGGCGTTGTTAGAAATTGTCCCTGGCAATGAAACCGCCCTCCAGGCGATTGATCGGTTGTCTGGTAATGAAGATTAGAGATTTTGAAATGAACCCGGATCGTCGCTCTACATCACGTCGTGGGCTTGCACGCAAGGTACCACTAACTGTGCAGGACGGAATCCTTATTGTTCTTGCTATTATCAGTGCCTTTTTCTACGGGCTTCTGATGATGGAGCAGCCTGTCCATATCATACTTTACCTACCTTTTATTATTGCCTGGCTGCTCTTTTGGGTCAAAACACGTCATCCTGGTGCCTCAACACCGCTTGATATTGCTATTCTCGCGCTGTCGGTAGTTGCTATTTTGGGTGCGTTTGTTACCCCGTATAAAGAGCTTTTTCTCCCAAAAATTTCGGGATTGTTTATTGGGGTTTCCATTTATTTCATGATCGTGATTTTCTTTCGTTATCGTCAACGACTGCCGGTGATGATTTTTGCACTCTTGTTTCTTTCAATCATAATCGCAGCACTTGGACTCACGGGGACAGACTGGCCTGTGGGTAATAATGGGCTTTTTGATCGGGTCTATCGATTCTTGCCATCCCTCGTTGACAAGGTGGGGATCGAAAGAATAAACAAAAACACAATCGGTGGCGCTCTAACTTTTTTTCCACCGCTCTTACTTAGTTTACTTTTGGATAAAGGTGCCTTTGGTCGGCTGAAATCGCATTATCAGGGGCTTTCAACCATCCCAGAATTTGTTTACAAGCTCTTCGTCTTTTTGTGCTTCGCATTTTGCCTGGGAGTACTCCTTCTGACCCAGTCAAGGGGAGCCTGGTTAGGTTGTGCGGTAGGAATTTATTCACTCATGATTCTCAAAGACAGGCGTTTCCTTTGGATGCTTTTTCCCCTGGTGGGTGTTTTCCTGTATATTTTGTTTGTAAGGGCGGATGGCAACTTGCTGCAACTGCTAAGCCTACTCGATACCAGCAAGGAAGCGACACTTCCAGGTCGCCTCGAAATTTGGGAGAAATCGCTTATGATTCTGCGTGATTTTCCACTGACAGGGATAGGTTTGGGAGCGTTCGGCGAAGCATATCGACAGTATTTTGCCTCAATTGTCCTGCCGTCGGCGAGCGATGTGGTCCACCACGCCCATAACACGCTGCTTTCAGTTGCTGTCGAAGTGGGTTTGCCCGGTGTGCTTGTTTATGCAACCCTGCTGGGTGGTTTTGGGGCGATGTCGTGGATGGCGCTCTCATATAGACGCACCATTAATCGCGTGCTTGGGGTCGGGGTTGCTTGTGGGCTGTTCGCATTTATGATCTATGGACTATTTGACGCCTTTACCCTGGGTCGCAACCTCGAAATCATCTTTTGGATTTTTCTTGGATGTGGTTCCGCGTTGTATGTTCATGATCGCACA
>JAAYZW010000026.1 GCA_012514645.1 Chloroflexota bacterium | reverse complement strand
GTCAACAGCGGTTTTGTCTGGAACAATTTTGGCTACGCGCTCGACCTGACCCACCCGGAGGTTCAGGATTATGTGCGCACTGTGATTCATACTGCGGTTGGAGAATGGGGCTTCCCTTACCTCAAACTCGATTTTCTATATGCAGCAGCGCTTCCAGGCAAGCACCACAACCCCAGCCTCACCCGGGCTCAGATCCTTCGTCAGGCGCTCGAGCTTATCCGCCAGGCAGCCGGCGAGCAAACCACGCTGCTGGGCTGTGGCTGCCCGCTTGGTCCTGGAATCGGGGTTTTTGACATGATGCGCATCAGCGCTGATGTTGCCCCCGAATGGGAGCCGCAATTTATGAGTGTCAGACAACCTTTCCGCAAGGAACCTAACATGCCTTCTGCCCGCAACGCCATCCAAAACATCCTCACGAGGGCAAACCTCGACCCTTACCTGTGGGTAAACGACCCCGATTGCCTGTTGGTGCGCGAAGATTCCAACCTCAGCCTGGCGGAAGTGCAATCGCTGGCAAGCGCCATCAGCCTGACCGGCGGTGCCTTCCTGATCTCGGATGATATGACCAGGCTCAGCCCGGAGCGCCTAAAAATTGCTGCCAGTCTGCTGCCGCCACTGCCGCCAAACCCGGAAGTGAAAGATTTGTTTACCAGCAACATGCCATCGCGGCTTTCGCAAACGCTTACAAACCTTGCCGGCGAATGGAAGCTGGTCGCGCTCTTCAACTGGCAGGATCGCCCGGCTGATTTGACCTTCGACATGGCGGAGTGGGGGTTGGCAGGAGAGCCTTCTTTGATGCGTGAGTTCTGGAGCGGGGAAATTGCGCTCGTCCAGGGTGAGCATCGGTTTGAGCAGGTTCCCCCTCATGGTGTGCGATTATTTGCTGTGAAGCCACTTGATCGAGCGGTTTATTTAGGCTCAGATCTGCATGTTTCGCAGGGAATAGAATTGACAGCATGGCAACTCAAACCAACTGGTCTGGAGTTCAGATTGGATTTAGGTCGAAAAACCAGCGGGAACTGCTATCTATGGATGCAAAACAAGGTAAGTCAGGTGTTCCTAAACGGTAACCCAATAGCTTATCGAGTCTTGAATAAACACATCATCCAAATCCCCGTCGAGTTGAATATGAACTACCCGATTCGTATTCGTGTGAACTACGATTAGGTTCTTTCGCTTGCACAGTCCAGATTGCTTCGTTCTTCGCGATGACGGAAAATTCTGTCATTGCGAACTTCTTTTGTGAAGCAATCTAAAACCTTGGCTTTCACAGCATTACACCACCAGGGCTATCTGGTTTTAACTGGTAACTATTCAGATTGCTTCGTTCCTAGCGATGAAAGATTTTTTCGCAATGACATTCCAAAGACAAATCGCTTAGCTGCCCTTCATTAGTTTTGACCGCGTTTTCTGACTGGGCAGACGAAAAAGAACTGGCTTTCTTCAAAACCAGTTCTTCTCCTGAAAAATCATTTAAAGCAGCTACTCCCTAATCTCCTTCTCAACTTCAACCACCTCAACCTGCTCAACAACCGCTTTCTTTGCCCGGCGTTTGGCAGTCGATTTGCGGATTGCGCGAACGAGGAAGTAAATTCCAACACCCAACGGGATCAGGAAGGGCAGACAGGTGATGCTAAAGCGGATCAGGAAGTCAACCACATCCTGGAAGGTGCGAATCAAGCGCTGCAGCGATTCTCTGACCACGCCGCTCGGTTTCCAGCCGCCGATCTCAATAGGCTGCAGCGAAGCTTCTGCCACAAACTCGACCGAAAGCGAAGACAGAGCAGAAGATTCCTGCAGATACTTAATGTGCCCTTCCAACACTTCAATTTGGCTGCGAATATTTGTAAGCTCCCGGAAAACGCTCATGGTCGCTTCCAGGTCATCGGTGTTTTCCATCAAAGCCATTAGCTGCTCTTCAGCTGCCTTCAGGTTGCGCAAACGTGAAGAGGAGTCAACAAAGTCTGAAGTAACGTCCTGCCCGGTGAGGCTCTCCGAGAGGATACCGTCCTTACCATCGGCAGAGAGCTGCCTTACAGTTTCCATGGCTTGCTCCAGCTTTTCGGAGGGGACCCGGATCACTATGGAGGTACGGGCATAAGTCACATTGTTATAGCTCGTGTCAGAATAGCGGTTGGAGCTAACCACGTAACCACCGAGCTCATTGGCAAGCATTTTGGTGCGGTTCATCGCCTCAACCGTATCAGCAACCGAAACCCTCAGGCTGGCGGTTTGGATCACCAGGCGCTCCTGCCCAGCAAGTATACCAATCTCTTCAGGCATTGCGGCTGGCTCTTCCATATCATATGCCCAATCGTCCATCTGGTATTCATAACCATACCCCGGTGCTGCTTGTGGAGCCATATTATTTTGAGTGGGTGCTGACGCACAAGCACTTAGCATAAGCAACAAAACAATTCCTACTAAAAGCGATTTCTTCTTCATATTTCTCCATTCACAAAGGTTTTCTCACTCTAAAGACGCCTGTGGGTAAGAAAAGTTCCCGATAATAAAAGAGTATCTGGGTTTAGGTTCCAATCCAGAGGCGCGATGCCTGCCGTTTTGGAATGCCCAGCTGCAAAATCCTTGCCGCGACAGGCTCGATGTCATAAACGACCCGCTTGAAGAGGAAAGTGCCCTCCTGGTCGTCCCAGACCACAAAAGCAGCCCGTGGGTCAAAGTCGCGAGGCTGTCCGACCGAGCCGGGGTTCAGGATATAGCGACGCCCATCCGGTTTCCAGCGGTCTCCATTACCTGGAAACAGAACTTGCGCGGAATTATCCGCTTCCTGGATGAAGATGGAAGGAACGTGAGTGTGACCAACCAGGCAGCCTGGTGTGGAAAATTCTGCAAAATTTGCCTCTGCCGAGGCAGCGTTGAGAATGTATTCCCAAATTGGGTTTCGGGGGCTGCCATGTGCCAGGGTCAGATCACTGATCTCCACTTTCAGCCGCAGCAGTTCCAGGAAATCCCGATTTTGCGGGGTAACCAGTCTCGCCTGCACTCTAACCGCCTCAGCAGCCTCAAAATTAAAGCGATCGATCGAAATGTAATCCATCAATGCCGCATCATGGTTGCCCATTAAAGCCAAAAGCTCAGGCAGCGAGCGCAGCAAGTCAATGCACTCGTTAGGGTCCGGACCATAGCCAACGATGTCACCCAAAAACCAAACCTGCTCCACATCGCCGGCAGCATTTAGTACCGCTTCGAGGGCAGGTAGGTTGGCATGAACATCTGAAATGATCAGCGTTCGCATATCAGGGCATGTTGAAAGTAATTGTCCACTCGCCGTCGGAGACATTGGTGGGTGAAGTGGTTCCAAAAATGGTGATCCATGTGTTGCCCGGTTTTAGATGAAACGGGTTGCCCTCGGTGTCCAAAAATTGGATTGGCTTGTCACGCTGCGGTGTTTTCCAAAACACTTCGTAAGCTTGCCCATCACGGAAAATGGTTGCTTCGTATCCGGTGGTGTTGCCAAGCAAAGCGATGTTATGCAGAGTGCTCTTTACTTCGGTGTAGGGAGCCTTCAGCACGATCACATTCGAAAAAGCAAGCTGCTCGCCAGTGTTTTGATCGATCAGCGGTTTGTATACCCAATTGGTGCTTTCGTTGATCGTCCAATTGTGATATTTGCCAGTTTCGGCGCTGTAGATCCAGTTAGCCTGCGCATAGCTCGACCAAACCACCCAGGCATTGTTTGCCGCCTGACCACCAGCCGGCGCAGTCTCTGAAAACGCCATTCCGCTCAGGTCAGGATTGTCTTTGCCATAGCCGAGGTAATTGAAGTAACTCGAGAGCGCCGCAGAATTGCCAAAGACGCTGTAGACATAATTTCGTCCGTCATCGCAAACACCCGGACACAGATATTTATCCAAAAAGTAGCGACCGACAATATATTGGTCCAGATAAGGCAAAACTTCTTCTTTGTCCCCTCCAGTAGAGCCGATCACAGCCTGGTAGAGGCTGCCAATAGACCCATCAACCCGGCGAACAGAACGCACCGGTCCGATCTTGCTCGAGTCCTGTCCATAATAGAGGGCGGCGAAGCGGCTGCCACCCCAGCCAATGTAATATTCGAAGATCAAATCAGCCGAAGAAAGCCCCCAGTGCGGCTGTTCGTTTATCTGGTGGTTGGAGACTTTCATGATCACCGGTCTACGCCGCAGCAGGCTGGGGTCATCAACTTGCAGACCGGTCAAGGGGTTGACACCTTCAGGATAGGTTTCCGGACCGATCACCGCTTGCGATGGAGGACTCTGCGTTGCTGTGGGGCTGACGGTGGCTATATCGGTTGGCTCGGGCGTTTGCGTCTCGGTTGCTTCGGGGGTTGAAGTCAGCGTCGCTGTGCTGGTGGCGGTTGATTGCGCATGTTCTTTTTCAAGAACGGCAGTAACCGTCCCGGCAATCGCGGTCTGTTGACCTGCGGTCAACCCCTCCTGGTCGATTGGCACACAGGCTCCAATTAGTAACGCGAGGGTTAGCAACACGAGAAGTGTCGAATTTTTTGTTTTCATAGCAACCTTCCTAACACAATCATTTTACTCTATCAGGAAATAGAGCGAGCAGGTTGGGATCAGCAATTCTAAATATGGAGATTTTTTTAACATAAAATGTAAAATGCGCGGGTAATCGGATTCCAGGATGGTAGGGGTGGGTTCAGCACGTGAGCATAGTTGTTTTTTTAATCAGTCAAACCCACCCCGTTGGAATCACGGTTAATTTTCGGTTTGCAATGCCTGTCCGTGGTTCTTGAAATGGGCAGGTCTGACTAAGTATGCGGTTATTGAGCATTCGCGATTGGGACCTGCCCCTACATTTTTACACTTTATTAGGGCAAAAACCCAGAGTTTATTTTCATATTGAGTATCGCTGAGATTGGGATATGGACGATGAAGAATATAAAATTGTCCGTTTACTCTCCCAACAGCAATTCCATGCGGCTGATACCTGCATCAAAAGGTTTTGCCAGAGGGTGGTGCACCACCATCGCCGCAGTCGATTGCTCTGGTACCAGCTGCCAGGCAGAGGTCAGGTGCATACCCAACTCCGATTCAACCGGCAGCAGGTCAAATACTTTGCGATGTTCCTTCAGCCACGGCAGTGCTGGGTAGCCCCAGGAGTAGCGAAAACCCTGGTCGGCGGCGATACCTAACTCACGCCGGATTTGGGTATGCAGAAACTCGGCAGTTGCTTCCGCCATCTGCACCGCCAACCCGTGCAGGAAGTAGCCTTCTGAATACTGATCATGACCGTCGAGTTCAGCAATTCGTTCGGTTGCCCTGGCACCAACGGTGACCACTTGCAGTGGCAAAATATCAAAGCGCGAACTGCCAACCGGCAGGAAGTAATCACTCAAACACAAACCCTCACCGCTGCTCTGGCGGGGGAAACTCAGGCGGGTCAGCTCCACCGGATGCTCAACGGTGCTGTGCATCCAGTCGAAAACCACCAGGTCGTTGCCTTCTGCCCATACCGGGAAGTAACCGTAAACCGCCTGGGGTTTGATAAAGCCTTCTGCTTTGGCTTCATCGAGCATGCGCAAACGCCTTAAATCAAATTCAGACTTTAGTTGTGCCCACTTCTGCCCGCGCACACTCCTTGCTCCCCACGAAAGCCGATACAATTCGGTCAGGCTAAGATGACTGGCAACCTGGTCGAAAGGCAGTTCCTTTTCAATGCGAATTCCCAGTGGGGTTGTATCTGGTATGTTTTTAGCAGGTGAAACGCTTCGGACAGGCTCAATGCTTTTCTCAGGCAATCCATCAGTCTCACCGACTTTAACTTTGGAGACTGATTTTTGCGGTTGCAGTTGCACTCGTTCTTCGGGGTCGACCAACCGATCCATCACACTGAGACCTTCAAAAGCATCTTTACAATAAAAAATACCCGCCTTGTACGGTCCCATTTCTGCGGTCTCTGCAATCCGCTCCGCAAATTGCAGATTAATCGCGGCACCACCAATTAACAGGGGCATTAACACTCCCCGCCGCTGGAAATCGTTGGCAATCAGCGGCATCTGCTTGCTGGTCGACACCAACAAGGCGCTCAACCCGACAGCATCGGCATTTTCTTGCATTGCCCGGCTGATAATTTCTTCTGCCGGCACCTGCTTGCCGAGATCAACGACTTCATAACCGTTGTTCGCCAAAATGGTCTTGACCAGGTTTTTACCGATATCATGCACATCGCCGTAAACCGTC
>JAAYZW010000025.1 GCA_012514645.1 Chloroflexota bacterium | reverse complement strand
GTCAATGAGCATCCGGAATGGCTTTTACAAAAGAAAAAAGGCAGACCGGTCAACAGCGGTTTTGTCTGGAACAATTTTGGCTACGCGCTCGACCTGACCCACCCGGAGGTTCAGGATTATGTGCGCAATGTGATTCGAACTGCGGTTGGAGAATGGGGCTTCCCTTACCTCAAACTCGATTTTCTATATGCAGCAGCGCTTCCAGGCAAGCACCACAACCCCAGCCTCACCCGGGCTCAGATCCTTCGCCAGGCGCTCGAGCTGATCCGCCAGGCAGCCGGCGAGCAAACCACGCTGCTGGGCTGTGGCTGCCCGCTTGGTCCTGGCATCGGGATTTTTGAGATGATGCGCATCAGCGCCGATGTTGCTCCCGAATGGGAGCCGCAATTTATGAGTGTCAGCCAACCATTCCGCAAGGAACCCAACATGCCCTCTGCCCGCAACGCCATCCAAAACATCCTCACGCGTGCAAACCTCGACCCTTACCTGTGGGTAAACGACCCCGATTGCCTGTTGGTACGCGAAGATTCCAACCTCAGCCTGCCAGAAGTGCAGTCGCTGGCAAGCGCCATCAGCCTGACCGGTGGTGCCTTCCTGATCTCGGATGATATGACCAGGCTCAGCCCGGAGCGCCTAAAAATTGCTGCCAGTCTGCTTCCGCCACTGCCGCAAAACCCGGAAGTGAAAGATTTGTTTACCAGCAATATGCCATCGCGGCTTTCGCAAACGCTGACAAACCTTGCCGGCGAATGGAAGCTGGTCGCGCTCTTCAACTGGCAGGATCGCCCAGCTGATTTGACCTTCGACACGGCGGAGTGGGGTTTGGAAGGAGAGCCTTCTTTGATGCGTGAGTTCTGGAGCGGGGAAATTGCGCTCGTCCAGGGTGAGCATCGGTTTGAGCAGGTTCCCCCTCATGGCGTGCGATTATTTGCTGTGAAGCCACTTGGTCGAGCGGTTTATTTAGGCTCAGATCTGCATATCTCGCAGGGGACCGAATTGACAGAATGGCAACTCAAACCAACTGGTCTCGAGTTCAGACTGGATTTAGGTCGAAAAACCAACGGGAACTGCTATTTATGGATGCAAAATAAGATAAGTCAGGTGTTCCACAACGGCAACCCAATTCCTTATCGGGTCTTGAATAAAAACATCATCCAAATCCCCGTCGAGCTGAATGCAAACAGCCCGTTTCGTATTCGTGTGAACTACGATTAGGTTTTTGTATGCCAGAGAAATCTGGTTTGTTCGCTTACACAGTCCAGATTGCTTTGTTGCTCGAGATGACGGAAAATTCTGTCATTGCCAACCTCCTTTGTGAAGCAATCTAAAACCTTGGCTTTCACAGTATTACACCAGCAGGGCTATCTGGTTTTAACTGGTACCTATGTAGATTGCTTTGTTCCTCGCGATGAAAGACCTTTTCGCAATGACAGGCTAAAGACAAATCGCCAAACTGCCCTTCAATAGTTTAATCCGCGTTCTCTGACTGGGTAGACAAAAAAAGAACTGGCTTTCTTCAAAACCAGTTCTTTTCCTGAAAAATCATTTAAAGTAGCTACTCTTTATTCTCCGTCTCAACTTCAACCACCTCAACCTGCTCAACAATCGCTTTCTTTGCCCGGCGTTTGGCATTCGATTTGCGGATTGCGCGAACGAGGAAGTAAATTCCAACACCCAACGGAATCAGGAAGGGCAGGCAGGTGATGCCAAAGCGGATCAAAAAGTCAACCACATCCTGGAAGGTGCGAATCAATTGCTGCAGCGATTCTCTGACCACGCCGCTCGGTTTCCAGCCGCCAATTTCAATCGGCTGCAGCGAAGCTTCTGCCACAAACTCGACCGATAGCGAAGACAGAGCAGACGATTCCTGCAAGTACTTAATGTGCCCTTCCAGCACTTCAATTTGGCTGCGAATATCGGTAAGCTCGCGGAAAACGCTCATTGTTGCTTCCAGGTCATCGGTATTTTCCATCAAAACCATCAGCTGTTCTTCGGCAGCCTTCAGGTTGCGCAGCCTTGATGAGGAATCGACAAAGTCTGAGGTAACATCCTGCCCGCTGAGGGTCTCGGAGAGGATACCGTTCTTACCATCGGCAGAGAGCTGTCTGATGCTTTCCATGGCTTGCTCCAGCTTTTCGGAGGGCACCCGGATCACTATGGAAGTGCGGGCATAGGTCACGTTGTTATAGCTCGTGTCGGAATAGCGGTTGGAGCTAACCACGTAACCACCGAGTTCATTGGCGAGTGCTTTGGTGCGGTTCATCGCCTCGACCGTATCAGCAACCGAAACCCTCAGGCTGGCGGTTTGGATTACCAGGCGCTCCTGCCCGGCATCTTTCCCAGTCTCTTCAGGCATTGCGGCTGGCTCTTCCATATCGTATACCCAATCGTCCATCTGGTATTCATTACCATACCCCGGTGCTTCTTGTGGAGCCATACTAATTTGAGTGGGTGCTGCCGCACAAGCGCTTAACATAAGCAACAAAACAATTCCTACTAAAAGCGATTTATTCTTCATGTTTCTCCATTCACAAAGGTTTTCTCACTCTTAAGACGCCTGTGGGTAAGAAAAGTTCCCGATAATAACAGCCCATACGGGTTTAGGTTCCAATCCAGAGGCGCGAAGCCTGCCGTTTTGGAATGCCCAGCTGCAAAATCCTTGCCGCGACAGACTCGATGTCATAAACGACCCTCTTGAAGAGGAAGGTGCCTTCCAGGTCGTCCCAGACCACAAAAGCAGCCCGTGGGTCAAAGTCGCGAGGCTGTCCGACCGAGCCCGGATTCAGAATGTAACGACGCCCATCCGGTTTCCAGCGATCTCCATTACCTGGAAACAGAACTTGCGTGGAACCATTCGCTTCCTGGATGAAGATGGAAGGAACGTGGGTGTGACCAACCAGGCAGCCTGGTGTGGAAAATTCTGCAAAATTTGCCTCTGCCGCGGCAGCGTTGAGTATGTATTCCCAAATTGGGTTTCGGGGGCTTCCATGTGCCAGCGTCAGATCACTGATCTCCACTTTCAGCCGCAGCAGTTCCAGAAAATCCCGATTTTGCGGGGTAACCAGTCTTGCTTGCACTCTAACCGCCTCAGCAGCCTCGTAATTAAAGCGTTCGATCGAAATGTAATCCATCAATGCCGCGTCATGGTTGCCCATTAAAGCCAAAAGCTCAGGCAGCGAGCGCAGCAAGTCAATGCATTCGTTCGGGTCTGGTCCATAGCCAACGATGTCACCCAAAAACCAAACCTGCTCCACATCGCCGGCAGCCTTTAGCACCGCCTCGAGGGCAGGCAGGTTGGCATGAACATCTGAAATGATCAGCGTTCGCATATCAGGGCATGTTGAAAGTAATCGTCCACTCGCCGTCGGAGACACTGGTGGGTGAAGTGGTTCCAAAAATGGTAATCCAAGTGTTGCCCGGTTTTAGATGAAACGGGTTGCCCTCGGTGTCCAAAAATTGGATTGGCTTGTCACGCTGCGGTGTTTTCCATAACACTTCGTAGGCTTGCCCATCTCGGAAAATGGTTGCTTCGTATCCGGTAGTGTTGCCAAGCAAAGCGATGCTATGCAGCGTGCTCTTTACTTCGGTGTAGGGAGCCTTCAGCACGATCACATTCGAAAAAGCAAGCTGCTCGCCAGTATTTTGATCGATCAGCGGTTTGTATACCCAATTGGTGCTTTCGTTGATCGTCCAATTGTGATATTTGTCAGTATCGACGCTGTAGATCCAGTTAGCCTGCGCGTAGCTCGACCAAACCACCCAGGCATTGTTTGCCGTCTGACCGCCAGCCGGCGCAGTCTCTGAAAACGCCATCCCGCTCAGATCAGGGTCGTCTTTGCCATAGCCGAGGTAATTGAAGTAACTCGAGAGCGCCGCAGAATTGCCAAAGACACTGTAGACATAATTTCGTCCGTCATCGCAGACACCCGGACACAGATATTTATCCAAAAAGTAGCGACCGACAATATATTGGTCCAGGTAAGGTAAAACCTCTTCTTTGTCCCCACCAGTAGAGCCGATCACAGCCTGGTAGAGGCTGCCAATAGACCCATCAACCCGGCGAACAGAGCGCACCGGTCCGATCTTGCTCGAGTCCTGTCCATAATAGAGGGCGGCGAAGCGGCTGCCACCCCAGCCAATGTAATATTCAAAGATCATATCAGCCGAAGAAAGCCCCCAGTGCGGCTGTTCGTTTATCTGGTGGTTGGAGACTTTCATGATCACCGGTCTACGCCGCAGCAAACTGGGGTCATCAACTTGCAGACCGGTCAAGGGGTTGACGCCTTCGGGATACGTTTCCGGACCGATCACCGCTTGCGATGGATGACTCTGCGTCGCGGTGGGGCTGGCGGTGGCTATATCGGTTGGCTCGGGCGTTTGCGTCTCGGTTGCTTCGGGGGTTGAAGTCAGCGTGACTGTGCTGGTGGCGGTTGATTGCGCATGTTCTTTTTCGAGAACAGCAGTAACCGTCCCGGCAATCGCGGTCAGTTGACCTGCGGTCAACCCCTCCTGGTCGATTGGCACACAGGCTCCAATTAGCAACGCGAGGGTCAGCAACACGAGAAGTGTCGAATCTTTTATTTTCATAGCAACCTTCCTAACACAATCATTTTACTCTATCAGGCAATAGAGCGAGCAGGTTGGTTTATGGATGATGATAAACAGTATTTTTCCAGTCGAACGAAGTACGTTGTAATGTAGTGAGACCAGTTGTTAATGGCGGTGGCGGAATGACACAGTGCAGCGCTGCTTCAGATGGAGCAAAAAAACATTTCAGCGGTTATTTCGACCGCCTGTTTGCGCTGCGCGCCGCTGGCTACGATCATACCTATGCGAAATGAATTTCTCCGTTAATCTCCCAACAACAATTCCATGCGGCTAACACCTGCATCAAAGGGTTTTGCCAGAGGGTGGTGCACGACCATCGCCGCGGTCGATTGCTCCGGCACCAGCTGCCAGGCGGATGTCAGTTGCATACCCAACTCTGATTCCACCGGCAGAAGGTCGAATACTTTGCGATGCTCTTTCAGCCACGGCAGCGCCGGGTAACCCCAGGAATAGCGAAAACCCTGGTCAGAGGCGATACCTAACTCACGCCTTATTTGGGCATGCAGAAACTCGGCTGTCGCTTCCGCCATCTGCACCGCCAGCCCGTGCAGGAAATAGCCTTCTGAATACTGATCATGCCCATCGAGTTCAGCAATTCGTTCGGTTGCCCTGGCACCAACGCTAACCACTTGCAGCGGTAAAATGTCAAAGCGCGAACTGCCAACCGGCAAAAAGTAATCGCTCAGGCACAAACCCTCACCGCTGCTCTGACGGGGGAAGTTCAGGCGGGTCAGCTCCACCGGATTCTCAACGGTGCTATGCATCCAGTCGAAAACCACCAGATCGTTGCCTTCTGCCCAGACCGGGAAGTAACCGTAAACCGCCTGGGGTTTGATAAAGCCTTCTGCTTTGGCTTCCTCGAGCATGCGCAAACGCCTTAAATCAAATTCAGACTTTAGTTGTGCCCACTCCTGCCCCCGCACACTCCTTGCTCCCCACGAAAGCCGATACAATTCGGTCAGGCTAAGGTGACTGGCAACCTGGTCGAAAGGCAGTTCCTTTTCAATGCGAATTCCCAGTGGGCTTACACCTGGAATGTTTTTAGCAGGTGGAACGCTTCGGGCAGGCTCAATGCTTTTCTCAGGCAATCCATCAGTCTCACTGCATTTAACTTTGGAGACTGATTTTTGCGGTTGCGGTTGCGTTCGTTCTTCGGGGTCGACCAACCGATCCATCACGCTGAGCCCTTCAAAGGCATCTTTACAATAGAAAATTCCCGCCTTGTACGGTCCCATTTCTGCGGTCTCGGCAATCCGCTCCGCAAATTGCAGATTAATCGCGGCACCACCGATCAACAGAGGCATTAACACTCCCCGCCGCTGGAAATCGTTGGCAATCAGCGGCATCTGTTTGCTGGTCGACACCAACAAGGCGCTCAACCCGACAGCATCGGCATTTTCTTCCATTGCCCGGCTGATAATTTCTTCTGCCGGCACCTGCTTGCCGAGATCAACGACTTCATAACCGTTGTTCGCCAAAATGGTCTTGACCAGGTTTTTACCGATATCATGCACATCGCCGTAAACCGTC
>JAAYZW010000251.1 GCA_012514645.1 Chloroflexota bacterium | reverse complement strand
GTGCGCAAGGTCATCGTCGTGCCAGGTCGGTTGGTGAACGTGGTTGTGTAACCGCCACCCATCATTCTGAGCGTAGCGAATGGTTTGTAGGGAATGTGGCTTGTCCCATTCCCTTGATGTGCGGAACGGCGCAAGACCGTTCCCTACATAGTGGTATGAGATCCTTCACAAAAGATGTTCAGGATGACAATCGCAGGTCGGAATGAGACCGGTAACAGGTGTAGGCTTGTCGTGTTTTTCGCGCGGTCTCACTCCGACATCGTGAGTGCTGGCAATCGTGACGGCGGTGTGCGCAGCCGTAGTCACCACGCTCCCGGGTCAAAACAAAGCGCATTCCGCCCTACAGCACTTATCTTACCGAAACAGATCGCTGTGGCTACCGGTTCTTACCAAAGTCAATACTAATGTCTCCTCTACCTGAAGATAAATCAGTAACCAATCTGAATCAATATGGCACTCCCTGTGCTTCGCCCAAACTACACTGAGGGCATGATCTCGAAATTGTTCTGATAAAGCATCTCCAGCGGTTTGAAAAAACAATCAGGTTGCCGAAGAGGGTGTGATAAACAAACTGTTATATTAATCTGCCGCCCAAATCCACAAATTTATGCTTGATTTTATCGAACCCAACCGGGTCGATTGCCCTGGTTGCATCGAGTAGGATTGCAGCCTCAAACCCAAGCGCGATTGCGTCCTGCGCTGTATACCAAACGCAAAAATCCGCCGCCAATCCAGCGATATGCACATCGGCAACTCCGCGCCCCTGCAGATACCCCGCCAAACCGGTCGCCTTCAAGTGACCATTGTCAAAAAAGGCGCTGTAGCTGTCAATTTTTGCATCCGTGCCTTTTCTGAAAATGGCTTCCACCCGCTCCTGGTCGAGGTGCTTGGTCAGGTCGGCACCAAACGTTCCCTGCACGCAGTGGTCGGGCCACATTACTTGGGGCATGCCAGCCAACACGCCCATTTCATACAGCCGGGCGCCTTCGTGCTGCGAGGCAAAGCTGCCATGGTTGTGCGGGTGCCAGTCCTGAGTTGCTACAACCAGGTCATAAGCCTTTGAAATTCGGTTGATTTCATCAATGATTTCATCACCTCCGGCAACCGCCAGGGCACCTCCGGGGAGAAAATCATTTTGCATATCAACAATGATCAATGCTGTCGTCATTTTTCACTCCTCTCTAAAAGGTTTTCAAAATTATAGTCAATACTCCTCACCATACTGGGTTTTACACAACCTTCTTCTTGTTCCACAACTTCTTTCATTTCGAGTAAACTTAAGAAATAACTTTGTCCACCTGCAAACCTTGCAGGTTACCCAAGATAATTCGGGTTTAGAACACGACCATCAACGACCTTACAGGAGTTACCATGAAAACCGTTGTAGCCGGAGCCCTGGGGGAATGTGTTCATGTCGCAGGAGTGAGTAATTTTCTTCGCCTGGCTGAATCAGCTGGGTGGCGAACCATCTTTCTCGGTCCTGCTGTCCCGATCGAGACCTTTATCGAGGTTGCTCAACGCGAAAAAGCCGGCCTGGTTGGTGTATCTTACCGACTTACTCCTGAAACAGGTGAACGCCTCATTGCTGAATTTGCAGAGGCTGCTGCCGACTTGCACAGCCAGGGTGTCCGCTTTAGTTTTGGTGGCACTCCTCCGGTTTGCCGTAAAGTTGAAACTTTGGAGGGCTTTTTTGAGACGGTTTACGATGGGAGCGAAAGCCGCGAAGACATCCTTGCCTACCTACGCAGTGAAAACATTTCTTCTACAGGTGAATCGGCTTATCCTCAAAGTACGATCGAACGCATTCACTGGAAACAGCCCTTTCCACTTTTGCGACACCATTTTGGTCTGCCAACCATTCAAGCCACCATCGCCGGTATCTCTGAAATAGCTGAAGCAAAAGCACTGGATGTGATTTCGCTGGGGATCGATCAAGATGCCCAGGCTAATTTTTTCCACCCGGAACGGCAAAACCCTCGCAGCACCGGTGCCGGTGGTGTCCCCGTTCGCAGTGCTGAAGACTATCGCTTGCTTTACCAGGCTTCTCGCACTGGCAACTTCCCGCTGATGCGCACCTATTCCGGCACCGATGATTTCATCCGCCTTGCTGAAATGTATGTCGAAACCATCAATATCGCCTGGTGTGCCATCCCGCTGTTTTGGTTTAACCTGATGGACGGACGCGGTCCGCTAACGCTGGAAGAATCCATCCGCGAACACCAGCATGTGATGTCATGGTATGGCGAGCGTAACATTCCGGTGGAGTTAAACGAGCCGCACCACTGGGGCATGCGCGATGCTTCAGACGTGGTCTTTGTCGTTTCCGGTTTTCTTTCTGCTTACAATTCCAAAGCTTTCGGTGTCAAAGATTACATCGCGCAGCTGATGTTCAACAGCCCGCCCAACCTTTCGGATTCGATGGATTTGGCAAAAATGCTCGCCATCCTCGAAATGATCGCCCCTCTCGAAGACAACAATTTTCACATTTGGCGCCAGACGCGGACCGGTTTGCTCAGCTATCCGCTGGAAGATAATGCCGCCCGTGCCCACCTGGCAACAAGCATCTACCTGCAAATGGCTCTGAAACCGCACATCATCCACATTGTTGGTCACACCGAAGCTGACCATGCTGCCACTCCAGAAGACATCATTGATGCCAGCCTGGCTGCCCGGCGCAGTATCGAAAACGCCCTGTCGGGTCAGCCTGATTTGACTGCTGACTCTAAAATTCAGGCTCGGAAACACCATCTGATCGAACAAGCACAAGCAACCCTAAGGTCGATCAGCAATATCGCCCCGGCAGATACTGAAGATCCGTTCACCGACCCGGCAACGCTGACCAGGGCAGTCAAACTCGGCATCCTGGATGCCCCCCAGTTAAAGAACAATCCATTTGCTCCGGGCACGATCAAAACACGTGTCGTAAACGGTGCCAGTGAATCGGTGGACGAGCATAGCCAACCAATCTCCGAACAGGATCGTTTGGAAATATTTTTAAGTTGAGGTAATAATGGAAAACAAATATCGATATGCTGTAATTGGCGCTGGCAACGGGGGAAAAGCCATGGCTGCTTACCTGGCTCTTTTGGGAGCTCAGGTTACTCTATATAACCGCACTGCCAATCGGGTGGAGATCATTCGGCTGCGCGGTGGGATCGATCTCGAGAACCCAAGCGAACCAAATGGATTCGGCAGGCTGCACAAAGTCACCGATAACATGGAAGAAGCCCTCAACGAAGCTGATATCATCATGGTGGTTGTCCCATCTACTGCCCACGCAGATATTGCCAAAGCCGCAGCCCAGTACTTGAGGGATGATCACATTGTGGTTTTGAACCCCGGGCGCACTGGCGGCGCGTTGGAATTCCGCTTCACACTCGAACAAGAGCATTGCCCGACAAAACCGATCATCGCCGAAGCTGAGACCTTCCTTTTCGCCAGCCGTTCAGAAGGACCCAGCCAGGCACGCATCTTCCGAATCAAAGAAGCAGTGCCGTTGGCTGCTCTGCCTGCCACAAATACCGTAACGGTTCTGGACGCAATCCACCCGGCTTTTCCGCAATTTATCGATGGGAAAAACGTTTTGCAAACCGGGCTGAACAACATGGGCGCTATCTTTCATCCAGCCCTCGCTCTGCTTAATGCCGGCTGGATCGAGGCTACCTCAGGAGATTTTGAGTTTTACGTGGATGGCGTCACCCCGTCAGTAGCCAAGGTGTTGGAAGTGTTGGACCGCGAACGGGTTACGGTGGCATCGGCGATTGGGTTGAAAGCCAGAACCGCTCTGGAATGGCTGGAACTTGCATACAACGCGACGGGTAATGACCTGCACGAAGCTATGCACAATCAGACCGGATATTATGGCATCCGCGCACCTGGCACGCTGAATCACCGCTATATCACGGAGGAGATCCCCATGAGCCTGGTGCCGATTGCTTCTTTCGCTAAAACCTATGGTGTTTCAGTGAATGGAATAGAGAGCATTATCAACCTGGCTAATTTTATTCATGGCACAGATTACCGCCGCAAAGGTCGCACCGTCAACCGCCTCGGAATTAAGGATATGAGTGTCGGAGAAGTGGTTAAATTTGTCGAAACCGGTGAAAGGGATTAGCTGTAGGGCGGAATGAGGTGGGCGCGGGGCTTGGATATTACGCTGGTTTTGCTCCTGCCTCACTCCGCCGCTTGTGATGTTGGATTGGCTGTCGGAGTGAGAGCGCGACAAGGTTCTCGTTCTCCAACATTCATGAGCGCTCTCATCCCGACCTACGATCTGATGGCTGATACGAAAAGACACTTATTGTTCATATATCCCGTTCTCTGATAAGGGGGTAAAATAGTGCAAACCTTAAAGAATTCCGGGAGATGAGCCTTGATTTCCAGGGCATATTTTAATGACGACTGAAATAGATAACCACACACCAGCAGAACATTTGAGCTCGCTCCATGTTATTGGCAGTGTCCTGGCTTCGCTGGTTGCTGCCTTGTTCCCTTGTGTATACCTGGTTACCCGCAACTTCAGTCAGCTCGGCACTGACGATCTGTTGATCTCAGTTGGCTTGGTATCCCTCCACTGGCTGGTGATTTTCGCGATCAGTTTCCTGATGATGAAAAACATCCATAAGGCTTCGCTAGCAACAACGGCTGCGGTGATACCGCTGAGCCTTTTCCATAGCGGGTTGAATATAGTCAGCTCCCTGATACCATCCTTTTATTATTGGCATGGGCTGATTCTGCTGGTCACAGTTTTTGGGGTGGTCTGGTATTTGATCCGTAAACACTTGCGACAAGATACAACTGTGAAGATCAACCTTGTTTTCGGGTCAATTTTCTTGTTTTTGATGATTCTGAATGTCGTTTTTGCGGTACCAGGAGTTATCCAAAATCAAAAAAACCGGGAATCAGTATCCGCTCCGGTAAATATAGACTCCAAAGCCCCTGTGGCTGCGAATGAAAACTTACCGAATATTTATATGTTTATATTTGACGAGTATAGCGGCTACGAAACCCTTCCGCTTTTCACCGGATACGACAATCAGGATTTTTATGACCAGTTAAACCAGCTGGGCTTCAACACTACGAAGCACAGCCGGAATTACACCATCTGGTCGATTGTAGAGATAACAAATCTCTTAAATCTTTCCGTTAATAGCCTCAACTATACCGAAACGGAAAAAGACCAAATGCTCCAGAACCCTTATCTGTTTTCGCTGCTGCGGTCGCTAGGTTATGACATCAATTTAATTAACGACCAGGGTTACATCTCCACTCCGGAGACTTATTTCCGTTATCAATACACACCACAGGGGGTTTTGAGTTTAGAAGAAAGCTTGCTCACCCTCCTGATTGACAAATCTGCCTATTATCCACTGCGCAGCGCTTCGAGCCTGACCCGAATCGTCGAAATAAATGAGCTGTTCTCTGTCTCAAAAGAATCAAGCAAACTCCAGGAATCGAACCTGTTTACGATTGCATACATGATGTTTCCACACAGCCCTTGGGTTTTTGATGAATTTGGGAACGAAACAGACCCGAATGACCGCGTTAATTGGGAGAATCCGAATATTTATCTCGGCCAGCTCAAGTATGCCAATAAACTGATCCTCGAACTGGTGGAGGAGATCCTTGAGAACGATCCAGAAGCCACTATTATCCTTTTGTCAGACCATGCCTACAGGCAGCCGCGCCAACTGAGAGACGTTTTAGGGCAAGATGTGGAAGATTACGACACGAAGCTGTACTACATGCGCAATATTTTTGGTGCTGTTTATACAGCTGGCGAGCCTTTGAACATCGAAGGTTACTCAGGGATTAATATCGTGAGATTGACCCTTGACAAGGTGCTGGACCTGGACCTGGGGTTGATTGCGGAGCCGGAGGAGTAAGATGGATTCCAAGAAGAAGTGGTTAATTGTCTTAGCCCTGGTTTGGCTGTTGTTATTTTTCTTCTCCACCCGGTTGACCTTAATCGCTACTGGGTACAACCTCGAGAAGATTAAAAATGACGAGTTCACAACCTCATCTGAAATTCATTTCGACATCAATCGTTTCTCCAGCCCGGAGGGGCTTTTACAAAAGGTCTATTTCGAAGGCTGGGCATTTAATCCGGCGAACCAGCCGGAGACCGGGCAGCATGCATCGCTGATATTGAAGTCTGTGGATTTTTCCTATGAATTGGAGGCTGACCGATACCGACGCCCGGATGTTTCCAGGGCGTTTCCGGAGATGAACCTCACCCCGGATGAATTGGGCTTTATTGGCTCGTTTTCGACCATCGCGATCGATACTGGGTTCTATGAAATGTTCATCAAACTCGACCAGGCTGACCGGGATCCGGTTGTGATCAGTACAAATAAATACTTTCAAAAGAATGGGAACGCATTTATTGAAACTAAGAAGGAAGCCGGTCAACCACTTGAAGAACTGAAGGATTTCGAACGATCGAACCAAGTCAATTTTAATGTCGAGGCTTGCAAGATAAGCGAAGACCGATTGACAGTCAAAGGTTGGGCATACCTGACCGATCAGAGTGCGACTGCGGATACTGTCCAGATCCAGGTGACCAGCGGGGATGGCAAGATTTATTATTTCGAAACCGAAAAATATGATCGCCCTGATGTCGCGAACCATTTTGAGGATGAAAATTACCTTTTCAGCGGGTTTGTACTCAGCCTGAAACCGGAAAAGCAGTTAGCATTACCAGTCACGATCTCTGTGATCATCAACGAGACCCATATTGCAGAACAACAAATAACTTGCTCTGAATAGTGTTTCGGAGACAACAACGACGAATCTGATGGCTGATAAGGAATAGCTGTAGGGCGGAATTAGGTGGGAGCAAAAACATCGCAATATCCAAATTTCGCACCCACCTAATTCCGCCCTACGACAAATATTAGGTTATTGAAATGATCCAGCCAGCAATTGGCGGCTTTTTTCGAGCACGTTTTCAACTGTGAAGCCGAATTCCACCAACAGCTCCTCTGCGGGAGCGCTGGCGCCAAAACGATCCATAGTGATCAGGGCTCCATCCGCACCAACCCAACGGTGCCAGCCCAGGCTCGAACCAGCTTCAACTGCCAGCCTGGCTTTCACCCCGGGCAACATGACGCCGTCCTGATATTCTTTGGTTTGTGTCTCAAAGAGTTCCAGGCTGGGGAACGAAACCAGGCGCAAGCTCACACCCTCTTCTGCCAAAATCTGACCAGCTTTTGCGATAAGATCCACTTCCGAACCACTCGCCATCAAAACCAGTTCTGTTGATCCTTCTCCCAGGTCTGCTAATACGTAGGCGCCCCTGCGAAGCCCCTCTGCGCTGGCGAATTTCTGCCGGTCCAGCGTTGGAACAGCCTGGCGGGTTAGCGCCAGAATGGTTGGCGCGTCTTTTCTTTCAATGGCGACCTTCCATGCCTCTGCTGTTTCATTGGCATCAGACGGACGCAAGAGTGCGATATTCGGCATTGCCCTTAATGAATTCAGGTGCTCTACTGGTTGATGAGTGGGTCCGTCTTCTCCGACCATGAAGCTGTCGTGGCTAAAAACCCAAACGTTGCCAACTTCGGAAAGGGCTGCCAGCCGCAGTGCCGGACGCAAATAATCCGAAAAGACAAAGAAGGTAGCCACAAAAGAGCGCAAACCGCCGTGGAGGGTCAATCCATTGCTGATCGCGCCCATCGCGTGTTCGCGGACGCCAAAATGGATGTTTCTGCCAGCATAATTCTCTTTCTGGAAACTGCCCTGGTTATTGAGATTAACCGAGTTTGAGCCAGCCAGATCAGCCGAACCACCGATTAATTCCGGCAGTGTTTGCGCAAGGGCATTTAAAACCTTGCCCGATGCTGCCCGGGTAGCCAAACCCCTGGCATCGGCTGGGAAGGTAGGAACCACATCTTGCCAGTTTTCAGGTAAACCACCAGCCATAACACGTTCAAACTCACGAGCTTGATCAGGCTGCTTCTGCCGGTATTCATCGAAATTCTTTTTCCATTCGGCTTCTGCCTGCCTGCCCCTGGTCAGTGCTTCACGATAATGAGTCAGCACTTCATCACTGACATAAAAATGCGGTTCAACCGGATATCCGAGAGCTTTCTTCGCGCCGTCCAGCTCTTCATCGCTGGGAATACCCGAGTGTGCCGCCGGGTTATCAGCCCAGGTGGGGAAGCCAAAACCAATAATCGTCTTGCAAATAATCAGCGAAGGGCGAGGGTCAGCCTTGGCTGTCTGGATAGCCTGGTCGATTTCGCTGATGTTGTTGCCATCTTTTACATGCAAAACCTGCCAGCCATAAGCCTCATAACGTTTGGCGCGGTCTTCGGTGAAGGTTATGTCAGTCCTGCCATCGATCGTAATTTTATTGTCATCATAGAAAACAATCAGTTTTCCCAAGCCGAGGTGCCCGGCTAAGGAGGAAGCTTCAGAGGTAACCCCTTCCATCAGGTCGCCATCACTCGCGATTACGTAGGTGCAATGATCGACGATTTTCCGGGCTTCGGTATTGTAGACTGATGCCAGGTGGGCTTCAGCCATGGCAAAACCAACCGCTGTTGCCAGCCCCTGCCCAAGCGGACCGGTGGTGGTTTCGACGCCAGGCGTGTGCTTATATTCCGGGTGCCCGGGGGTTAGGCTGCCGAGCTGCCTGAAAGTTTTTAGCTGCTCCATGGTCATGTCTGCGTGGCCAGTCAGATAAAGCAGGCTGTAGAGGAGCATGGAACCATGCCCTGCAGAGAGAATAAAGCGGTCGCGGTCTGCCCATTCTGGGTTGGCAGGGTTAAAGCGCATGTGTTTGGTGAACAGAGTATAAGCAATCGCGGCAGTGCCCATCGGCAACCCGGGATGCCCGGAATTTGCGTGTTTTACAGCGTCGGCACTCAGGAATCGAATTGTGTTTAATGCTTCTTCCTGGAACTGAGTATTTGCTTGCATATTTTTCCTTGTTTCTTGGTTGTAATATCGATTTTCATTGAAAATGTACCAATTGATTGTACATGATATTACTTAGTAATTACAGGTGGAGTGAGACGTGTATGCCGACAAGGCTGCAAAAGCAGCCTTGTGGTGTTTCCGTTCTTATGAGCTAACTTTTTCGCTCAACCTCAGCATCAAGAAAGGCGATCACCTCAGCTTCAGTTTGCAGATTTTGCACCGTTTTAGCAATCTCCTCAGTTTCTTCTTTTGTAAACAACGACAGGGTGCGTTTTACGCGACCGATATTGGCGGCGTTCATGCTAAATTTGCGCAGCCCCAGCCCAAACATCACCAATGCTCCCAGGTGGTCACCTGCCAGCTCGCCACAAACCGAAATTGGCTTGCCAGCCTTGTTGAACTCGGCAAAAATGCGCCCTAAAATGCGGAACATCGAGGGTGACATGCTCTGGAAATATCCGGTAATAGCCGGATTCATCCGGTCAACAGCATGCAGGTATTGGGTCAGGTCGTTCGTGCCAACACTTGCGAAATCAACCTCTTTTGCTGCCATGTCAGCGATCATCCCGATCGACGGAATCTCAATCATGATCCCGATATCGATTCGCTCATCAAAGGCGATCCCAGCAGTTCGAAGATCTTCCTTGACTTCTTCGACCACAGCCTTTGCCGCCCTGATGTCATCCATCGTGCCAACCATCGGGAACATGATCTGAAGCGGACCAAAGGCGGAAGCCCTCAAAGCAGCCCTTAACTGGGTTTTGAACATATCAATATGGGTAAAGCAGAGCCGCAAGGCGCGGTTGCCCAGGAAGGGGTTATCTTCTTTAGGCAGGTTCATATATCGGAGGGTTTTATCGCCGCCAATGTCAAGCGTACGCAGCGTGACAGGGTTGCCCATGGCATTTGCCAGCACTCGTCTGTAAGCGTCGAACTGTTCTTGTTCGGTAGGCATGTTTTCGCTGCTCATGTAGAGGAATTCGGTGCGGAACAAGCCGACAAAGTCGGCATACTTAAAGCTCTCGTCCGGGTCAGTATCACCAATGTTCAGCCCAATGCTAAAACGTTCGCCGCTTTTAACCAGGGGCAGCTTGTTCAGATATTCGCTGGTTTCGCGTTCCTCTTTAATGTACTCGACCAGTTTTACCTGATATTCCTTGACGGTCTCTTTCTCAGGGTCAAGCAGCACTTTGCCTGCCAGCGCATCGAGGATAATGTTATCTCCATTGCTCATGATCTCTGTGGCATCAGCGACACCCAAAACAGCTGGTATCTTGTAACCGCGCGCCAGAATGGCAGTATGCGAAGTGGCACCGCCAACTTCGGTGATGATCCCCATAACGCGGTTGCGGTCCATCGTAGCGGTATCACTTGGCAGAAGGTCATGCGCGACCACAATTACGTTGTCACGCAAGTTCGAAAGGTTGCGTTCCTTCTCGCCCTTCAGAATTCTCAAAACGCGGTTGCGAACGTCGCGCAGGTCTGCGGCGCGCCCGGCAATCAGGGGATCTTTCGCTTTTGCCAGCAGGTTGGCAAAGTCGGTATAAATCTCATCAACGGCATAGTCGGGCATGGCGCGGCTGTCATAGATCATCTCTTTGACACCTTCTTCAACTTCCTCGTCCATGAGAATTTCAACATGCGCGGTGAAGATTTTTGCTTTTTCAGGTGATTCTTCCGACATGCTTTCAATGATGTTGTTCAGTTCCTCTTCCGCGGTTTTTACGGAGTCCTGGTACTTTTTGAAATATTCGTCTTCTTTTCCTGCCTCGAAATACGATTCGTGAACATCTGCCTTGAACGCTTTGTAGATATATACCTTTCCAAGAGCAATGCCTCTGGAAACGGGGTTACCTTTTAAGATCCTCATCGCTTCTCCTTTTGATCTCTTTTAAGTTGTAATCGCACAGCCCATTCGTAGTGAACAAGCATGCCGCTTTCCCGTTCCAGATTTTGAGGGGATGTGCACTACTCGTCCTGCTGCCTTATGCGCTCTGCGCGTTCTGTTCGCTAATCCTCGCCGAAGCCCGATTCAACCAATTCAAACAGTTTTTCGACGGCTTCCTGCTCGTCCGGACCTTCAGCAGCGATCTCGATTAGAGTGCCAACCGAAATACCCTGTGCCAGAATTTTAATAATCGATTTAGCATTGGCGGGCAGCGCGGTTTCGTCCTCAAGCTTCTGAACGGTCACTTTCGATTCAAAAGTCTTCGCCAAGGCGACAAATTCTGAGGCGGGTCGGGCGTGAAGACCCGATGCGTTAATTAGGTTGGTTTTTTTTGAGTACATTGATTCTCCTTTTTGAAAGTAAAAAATAAATTGCGCAGGGCTATACATTCTTGGCAAGTGAACCATCTGTAAGTGAGAATGGAATAATCATCTGGTTCCAATGCCAGCGACCTTGGTGAGTCTTATTTTTCGGTATTGACTAATTTTACCTAATTAGTAGCTTTCGGGGCATTAACATACGACAATATCAGAACCAAATAAGTTCAGTCTGCCCTAATCTGCGATCGCGCCCGAGCCTTTGCCACCTGTTCAGAATCCTGGCGCAGGTTCAAGCGAAAATGTCTTACAACGGCAATCGGGTCTTTAAAGATCAATCGCGGACCAGCAAAGCGCATCATTTCCCTAACCTTCTCACGATAGGAGCGCTTATAGCAGTGCACCGGGCAGCGAGCGCAAACCGGCTTGTCTGGCAAAAACTGGCAGTGGCTTACACGCTCACGGGCGTAATCGAGCAGCTCCTGGCATTCAACGCATAAACTGCCTTTCGTTCTATGCCGGGTGTGGCAATAAAGCCCGATTATTTGCTCAAGGGTGGCTTGTTCTTGTTGGAGAATTTTTGCAAGGTTTTTCATTGCTCCTGGATTGTAAACCAATTTTAAATCATGGAAGTATCCAGTAATTCTAAATATGGGAATTTTTAGATCGAAATTACAGAATGCGGGATAAACGAAACCCGAATTTGTGGCTGCTACAATACTATTGTAACAACGGCAGAAGGTGAGTTCAGGACGTGAGCATAGTTGAATTTATCAATCAGGCAAACCCACCCCGTTGGAATGGCGGTAAATTTTCGGTTTTTAATGCCTGTCTGCGATTCTTGGGCTGAGGAGGTCTGACCATGTACGCAGTAATTGAATGCTCATGATCGGGATCTCCCCCTACCGTTATGCATATTAAATTTTGCCTTTATCAGGGCAAAAAGACATTGTTAGTTTTCTAATTTAGAATTGCTGGGAAACATCACTCCACTGGCGGCTGCCAGAGTTCAATGCGATTCCCTTCCGGGTCAACCACCCAACCGAAAATGCCGAATTCCGATTCCTCGATGCGTTCGTCTACCTGGCAGCCCTCAAGCTTCAGCACTTCCAAAAGCGCTTTGAGGTCATCAACACGATAATTGATCATGAATGTGGCGTTGCCTGGTTCAAAATACGCTGTTGTTGAATCAAAAATAGACCAAATCTGGTAACCTGGGTTCTTCTCCCCGGCATTGGTGAACATTACCGCCCCGCCCCATTCTTCCAGTTTGATGCCCAGGTGTCGGCGATACCATTCCCGCAGCACCTCCGGGTCTTTTGCTTTGAAAAATATTCCACCAATTCCTTGCACACGGTACATTTCGATTCCTCCAAACAAGAAGAAACGCCCACCAATTGGTGAGCGTTTCGGATTTTATTTTCTTTACTTAGACATCACCGGTCTGAATTTATATCCATAAACGATGATACCGCGTTCATCGCCGTCATTACGAATTTTGCGGGTAACCATTTCGACGGGCATACCAATGCGCACATGCTCATCGCCCAGGTCGGTGAGCTGTCCGGTCACAACCGGACCTTCATTCAACTTAATCAACGCAACTGTGTAAGGGGCTTGTTCTTCAAAGCCGGCAGGGGCATTGGAAATCAGTGTGTATGAATAAACTTCACCCTGACCGCTAAAGCTAAAGGGAGTTTTTGCTTCGCCACCGCATTCCGGGCAGACATCGCGTGGTGGGAATATTTTTGCAGTGCAGTGGGGGCAGATTTCGCCCTGCAGTGCGTATCGTTGTTTTCTTAATCTCCAATATCGTGGAACTTCCATATAAGTCTCCTGCATGGTTTCTTTCAGGCTCCAATATAGCCAAAAGAAACTATCAGGAACTCTCAGAATTGTTGCCAACGAGAGAAATTGCTCAAAACCAATCGTGTTAGCATCTCCGTGAGCACGGTTTTTGGGCGAAGGCTGCCTATACGGTATGGCAGATGCCGCCTGATTGGTGGTGAAATGCCCTGCAGTCATCCACCACACGAACACAATCACGATACAATTGGCGCATGCTTGGAACGTTCTCTCTCACCAAAACTCAAGCCCAGCAACTCATGCTGGCTTGTTTGGGATTGCTGAAAAAACCGCCTAAAAAGGCAACCAAATTAGACCTGCTCTCCAATATCCGCCAGATCCACAATTTACAGTTGGACACGATTTCGGTGGTGGCTCGCGCCCATTTGCACATCCTCTGGTCACGCCTTGGCGATTTCGACCCGACCTGGCTGGAGGAACTTCACGCCGAAGGGCAGCTTTTTGAATATTTCTCGCATGGTGTGAGCCTGATGCCGATCGAAGACTACCCACTTTCTCGCGCCCTGATGATAAAAAAATTTATGGGCTGGGGAAATATCCGCGACTGGGGAGAAAAAAATCAGCAGGTGCTAACCAATATCCTGGAGCACATCCATGCAAATGGAGAAGTCCGCTCTGCAGACTTCGAACGGAAGCAATCACGCGGAAAGTGGTGGGACTGGAAAATTGAGAAGATCGCCCTGGAGCACCTCTATTATCGCGGAGACCTGATGATCTCGCGGCGGGAGAAATTCCAGCGGGTATACGATTTGCGCGAGCGCGTTTTGCCCACCTGGTATGATAGCCAGGCTCCGTCTTACGAAGAGGCAGTCAAAGCACTGGCAGGCAACGCTGTCAAGGCACTCGGTGTTGCCAATGCCACCTGGGCTGCGAATTATTTTTATTTGAAGAAAGCAGAAGCAGCAATTGCCCTGGAGCAGTTGGTCACTGAGAGGTTGGTTTTCGCTGTTGATGTGGAGGGGCTTAAAGGCAGTCCCTTTTACGTTCATTCAGATAACCTTAACTTGCTTGATCAGGCTATTGAAGGCGTGCTCCGCCCCATACATACAAGCATTCTGTCACCATTTGACCCACTGATCAGCGACCGCGGGCGTGCCACCGACCTGTTCGACTTTGATTACCGCATTGAATGCTATACCCCTTCTCCGAAACGGATTTACGGTTATTTCGTTTTGCCAATCCTTCGTAAGGGGAAAATGGTCGGGCGGTTGGATGCCAAAGCCTGGCGCAAAGAAAACCGCCTCCAGGTGATCAGGATTTATCTGGAACCAGGAGTGCGCCTGGGCGCAAGCCTGGTAAAGGATCTTGCCTCAACACTGAAAACGTATGCAGCCTGGCAAGGGCTCCAGTCTGTGGAGATTGATTGGGCACAGCCCGATCAACTGCGTAATGTACTGCAGGGGGAATTAAGCCGTTAGCCCATTCCGAGCCGGAATTCCTGTTCGACTCCCCAGGCATTATCATCACCCAGATGTAACATAACCAGAGTCTCGACCATGAAAGTCCAGCGCGTATCTTTGTCGATCAAATACTTCTTCGCTCCAGCGAGATTGCACCAACTTTCATTTGACAAAGTGATGTGCGGCACCCACACTCCCGGTTCGTACAGCATGCAGGGCTCATGACCGAGCGGCAGCAATGCTTCCCATAAGAGCCGATGGATTTCCAGTAATTCTGGGGTCTGAATAATGCGCACAAACAAAACCGGATCAAGCTCTGAAAAAGTAGTGACGACATCAGTCTTGACTTCAATTGGCGCGAACTTATGACAGAGCTGGTCAAGGACCTCAGCGTAATTGGGGGCGTACTCTTCCGCGTATTGCCAGGTGAAATGTGGCTTCGGTCTGACATATACATGCTGGCAGCCAAACTTCGCATCCAGCTCAGCCCAGAGCTCCTCAACAGCCTGGTAATAGGGGTCGGGTAACACGGTTACCAATGCTTGCATGGCATAATATTATCACGTCTACAGCAAACACATCATCAAAATAAATTTGACGAGTCGTGATATTATCGACAATATGGAAAACAAAGCCCCTGAAAATGATAGGGACGTCACACAATTGCCTGGTGAGGCGCTGGCAGAAAAATTTTGGGCGCGGTTCACCCAGTTAGGTCTCTCGACCAAACTGCTGCATGCGATCACCCTGGTAGCGACGATCGCAGTGATGCTGGTAATGGTGGCGGTTTTGCGCCGGTTTTATGTGAATGCCGATGGCAGCCTGGTGACTCAATTCCAGATTCCCGACCCAGCCAGGGCGATGTCGGAGCCCGAATTGCTCTTGCCGCCTTTGAGCGCAAATCAAACCGGAACGCTGCAGCGTGACACAGCGCTTGACACTGTCTTGCCGCTCAGGCACCGCACTGAATTGGACAATTACACGGTCGAGCCCGGTGACACCTTGTTTTCCGTTGCAGCCCGCTTTGGGTTAACCCCCGAAACCGTGCTCTGGAGCAACCGTTATAACATCGGCGATGACCCGCACATGATCTTCCCTGGGCAAGAGCTGGTGATCATGCCAACCGACGGCACTCTGCACATTTGGAGTGCCGGCGAAGGTTTGAACGGCGTGGCAGAGTTTTACCAGGTTGAGCCCAACACGATCATCAATTATCCAGGAAACAACCTAAGGCTGGCTTCGCTTGGAGATCTTTCGAACCCCAACATCGAACCGGGAACGATGCTAATCATTCCCGGAGGAAAGGGACAATACTCCGACTGGCGTGTTCCGCGAATTACTCGGGAAGACCCGGCGACTGCTTTAAATATTGGTCCGGGTGCTTGCCCCGACAGTTATGATGGCGTACTGGGAACGCTCAACTTTACCTGGCCTGTGAGCTCTCACGACCTTTCCGGTTACGACTATGCCCCTGCTGCCAACCACCATGGCATTGATATCACCGGCAACATCGGAGAGCCTGTCCACACCGTTGACAATGGCGTGATCGTGTTTGCCGGCTGGAACGACTGGGGCTATGGCAATATGGTCGTGGTCGATCATGGTCAGGGCTGGCAATCGCTCTATGCGCACTTGAGTACAGTCGAAGTCAGCTGTGGACAAGAAGTCTATCGCCAAGACTTGATTGGTACAATCGGTGACACCGGAATGGCGATCGGCGCTCACCTTCATTTTGAACTGCGCAACGATGAGTATGGTCGCGTGAATCCGTGGGACTTCTTGCAATGAAAAAACTAAGCAAAGCGATTCTTCTGCTCACCGCACTCCTTTTTTTGGGAGCCTGCGGGGTCGTTTTTCCTTCGCCCACAGCAACACCGACTCCTTCTGTGACCCCCACCGAGACGCTTACCCCGACGGCGACTGCCACCAGCACACTGACACCCACACCCACCAACACCGCCACACCGCTGCCGCCGACACCTACCGCGACACTAACCGAGCAAGAGCATGCTGAAATTCGACTGTATGACGCCAGCCTAGCTTACCTGGCTAACACGCCTGAAAGGGCATTGCAGGTAGCCAGAGAGATCAAGTTTACCGAAGGACCGTACGAAAGCCCGGACAATATGTGTGGTCCGCTGACCGTTGCAATAATGCGGGATGCCGGTTATTTGCCCGCCGATGCAAGCCCACATGACATGTGGCTATTGTGCCCACGCGAAGAGGAGCCCGATTGTCACGGTATGCGCATCCTTCAACGCACCTTTTTCCCTCCTGAGCAATACGAGTATACGCGGGTCAAGGAGAGCGTCGGCGCCTACAACTGGCGAAGCAACCCTCTGCAGCCTGGAGACTGGCTTTACCTGTTTGTACTCAAGGGCGTATCCAATTACACCGGTTTCGACCATATGATCGTGGTGACCAGGGTTGATGAACAAGGTCGGGCATACTCAGTCACCAACATTAATCATGGCAACGGTTTCGTGATCGAAGAAGAAATGCTCTATGACCCCAGGCGTCCCGGCGAAGGTTTGTTTTACGAGATAACCGACGACGAATACAGGCAGGAACTCGGTATGACCGGCACTGCAGGATTCCTGTTGATCCGCCCATTCAGTCCAACATTCTTTAAGTAAATTTCTAAACTAAACAACATATTCGTTGTATAAATACTTGCATTCCGTATGTTTTAGTATTATTATTTGACAACTAAAGACCAGATTAAACAAAAATCGAGGGAATGATGAAAAAAGAAGATTTTATTTGGGAATTGTGGAATCTAACCAGGGAGCTCCAGCGCAGCCGCCTCGGGTTATGTTTTGAATTCTGCAAAAAATACGACCTGACCCAACAACAAGTGAGAATCCTCCTGCAAATCAGAACCAATCAGTCGACCACATTGACTGAATTAGCGGAAGAGCTCGATATTAATCCAGGCAACCTCAGCAAGACCTGTAAAGTTCTCGAAGAAAAGGGATTAATCCAGCGGGTTCGCCACGAAGAAGACAAACGCGTCTGGACGATTACGCTTGATACGCTTGGAGTCAAAGCAACTGACGAAATCGCCGCCCATATTCAGGACGTTTTTACGGTTTTCTCTAACAAACACAAGGCTGAAGACCTGGAAGCAATGCTGGGTTTGTTAAGAGAGTACGCTGATTACTATCACGACTTGATAAGCAAGCAATAAACCTTGGTTCACCTTCTTGCGCCTCCGTGTTAAAATAGAGGCATGCAGAAGCAAAACCGCAGGGATATTCGTCCATCACCAATCGCCGGCAGTTGGTATCCGGGAAACGCAGAAGAATTGCGCCGGGTACTGGTCGGATATCTGGATAACGCTAAGCCCCCTATCGTGAGCGAAAAGATTCGGGGGCTTATTCTACCCCACGCTGGTCTAATCTACTCAGGCTTGACTGCCGCGTATGCCCTCAAGGCGATCGCTGGTCAACGCTACGATCGCGTCATTATCATTTCACCTTCCCACCAGGCATACCGGGGGCACATTCTCACCAGCGCTCACGAAGCTTACAGCACCCCGCTCGGTGAAGTGCCGGTCGATCATGCATCTCTCCGGTTGCTCCAGGACAGGTTGGAAAGCTCTGGGCTGGAGCTGAACTATATCCGCAACGACCGCGAACATTCCATCGAGATCGAGCTTCCTTTTTTGCAATACCTGCTCACGGATGGCTTCCAGCTGATCCCATTGATGCTGATGGACCAGGGAAACGCGACGGTTAAAACATTTTCTGAAATTTTGGTTGGTTTGATTTCTGGTTATCCGCAAGGCGAAACAACCTTGCTGATTGCCTCCAGCGATCTCTCGCATTTTTATGAGCAAGACCAGGCTAATACCCTCGACCAGCGAACGATTAAGACGCTGAAAAAATTTGATCCCAATGTTTCCTACCTGCTCAAATCGCTTAACCAGGTTGAAGCCTGCGGCTTCGGTGCGATCGCCACAGTCTTATTGACCGCCAAAGCGCTCGGTGCCAGCCAGGTCACTGTTGCTGACTATCGCACCTCTGGTGATGTGAGCAAAGACTACGCTTCGGTGGTCGGCTACGTTTCCGCGATTATCTCTGAGGACAAGCATGAGTAAAGTTAAACCGTTGGCACGTGTTCTGTTTTTCAGCCTGCTGTGCGCAGCCATAATTCTGAGCGGCTGCACACCAATTTATGAAGGGCGACCAACTGCCTTCCCGACAGAGGCGCCCACCGAGACTGTCGCTCCAACCGCGACTTTCACCTCCACCCCGGCACCGACCTCAACGATGACACCGACGCCAACCCTGACACCCACACCCACGCTGGTGCCAACGCCTACCTCAACCTTTACGCCCACCCCCATCCCGACCCAACTGGCGAATTTGCCGGTGCTCACCACCGGAAGCCAGATTGTGGATTGGGGCTACTATTACGTCACCCAAAAAGAAAATCGTGAAGATGGCGGTTTGCTCAATCTTTCCGGTATGGTCTCCTTCCAGTTAATGGATCGCGGCATTCACAGCGAAGTCGTCCAGGTGTTGGGTGATGATGTCACCATTTTCTATCTGCGTGTCCGCCATGAGTTTAATGGCACCATTTCGGAAGTAAAGCTGGTTTTGACCGGCGTTTACGGCACCAATCTTGAGATTCGCAATTTACCCGCCGATGGTTCCAACTTCTTAAGCGTGCACTCCCGCCGGGCGACCGACCTGTTTGAGCCCTGGAAGCTGCACCAGGAGTGGACTCTGCCGCCAAGCCAGCGTGAGCCGCTCTTCAACACCATGCGCCTGGCTGAACTCGAGCAATATCTCAGGGATCTGCCCGCACAGGTCATTCTGCTGGCAGACCATCCGGTCATTTTGGAGCGCGACGATTGGAACCAGATCTACCTCGACATGGACCGCATCAGCGCATCGGCGGCGCGTTTTTCGCCCTTCTTCGCTTTTAATGAGCTCAACCAGATGACCGGGCAAACCACCATGGCACATATTTGGCAAAACTATTTGGTCAGCGGTGCCGATATACCTGCCGACCAGATTAACAGGATGGTCTATTCCGCCGATTACCTGATCTTCGTGACACCGTAGGCGCAGGTTTTGGTATGAGCGCTTACGCAGAAGTCAGCATCAACCTGAGCCAAATTGAGCGCACCTACCATTATTCCGTTCCAGAACAATTGCGGGGGCAGATTCAGCCAGGTAACCTGGTTGTGGTGCCCTTTGGCAAGCAAGTTGTCCAGGGGGTTGTGTTAGCGCTGCTTGACGAGCCCGAAGTTGAAGGCACGAAAGATATCATCGAACTGCTGGCTCCAAATACCCTGCTGATTAAAGAACAAATCCAGCTGGCAAAGTGGCTGGCTGAATACAACCAGGCGCCGCTTGGCGTCTATATTCAGCTGATGATCCCAACCGGTCTTTCTTTGCGGGCAGATATTTCGGTCGCGCTGCTTGCTGAGCTGCCTTCGAAATTGAGTACGTATTCACCTACGCAGCAAAGGCTGCTCAGCCTGCTGCAGAAACGCGGTGAGCTGCGCGGCGCGCAAATTGACCGCGCGATTCCCAAAGTCGACTGGCGACGTGGGCTCGATTTGCTGCGCTCACATGGGCTGATCAAAACAGAACACGTGCTGCCGCCACCGCGCATCGCTCCCAAAACGCTTCGGACTGCTGCGCTGTCTATTCCGCCTTCGGCAGTTCCATCGCTGCCTAACGAAGCGCTTGGTAAGACCGAAGTGACCCAGGAACGACGCAAGAAAGTAATGGACCTGCTCTTCGGGCAAGCTTTTCCACTCGACTTTTCGTGGGTTTATGCCGAGACCGGTGCCAATTATGCCGACTTGTCTTACCTGGCAGATGCCGGGTTGATCCATTTCAATGAAACCGAAGTGTGGCGCGACCCCCTGGCTGAGGTTGAGGTGGCGCTGGATAAATGCCCGGAGTTCACCAGCGATCAAAACCTAGTCTGGCAGGGGTTGGAAGATGAATGGCGTCTCGAAAATCCGAGACCGGTGCTGCTGCACGGTGTCACCGGTTCGGGGAAGACTGAAATATACATGCGTGCTGTTCAAGAGACACTCGAAAGTGGCAAGCAATGTCTGGTGATGGTGCCAGAAATAGCCATGACCCCCCAAACCGTGCGGCGGTTTATGGCTCGCTTCCCAAACCAGGTGGGGCTTTACCATTCCAAATTATCTGAAGGCGAGCGTTATGACACCTGGAGGCGCGCCCGTCAGGGCGACCTGCGCATCATTGTCGGTTCGCGCAGCGCGCTGTTTGTGCCCCTGCCCAGACTGGGCTTAATCGCCATTGATGAATGCGACAACGGTTCTTACGACGAAAGCGAGCGACCGCCGTTCTACCAGACGGTTCCTGCGGCGGAAGCCCTGGCAGATATTAGCGGTGCCCGGCTGCTGCTTGGCAGCGCGACACCATCCATCGAACAATACCATAAAGCCCAGCGCGGCGATTGGCGCCTGGTGAAAATGCCCAGGCGAATATTGGCTCACCGCCAAACTCTTGTCAACCAGGCTGCTTCGCTCAAATTCAGCTTGCCGCCAGATTGCGCTACTGACGATCTGCTCACCTTTGACTTGCCCAAAGTGCAGGTCGTTGACATGCGCAAGGAACTTGCCAGTGGAAATACCAATGTACTCTCCCGCAGTCTGGAAAGTAAGCTCGAGAATGTGCTCGACAAGAATCAACAGGCGATCCTGTTCCTTAACCGCCGCGGGAAAGCAACCTACGTCTTTTGCCGGCAATGCGGTTACAGCATGCGCTGTCCGAATGACAATCAGCCCCTGACCTGGCACGGCAATCAGCGCGGGCTTGTTTGCCATACCTGTGGGTACACGTGGCAGATGCCCAAAGTGTGCCCCAATTGCGGCAGCAAACAAATCCGCCAACTTGGATTAGGCACCGCAAAACTGGAAGAACTGGTAAAAGAACGTTTCCCAGAAGCCCGTTTACTGCGCTGGGACGCCGATACTACGCGCAATAAGGGCGACCACGAACTGATCCTTTCACACTTCAGCGCCCACCGTGCCGACATTTTGATCGGGACACAAATGCTCGCGAAAGGTCTCGACCTGCCCCTCGTTACCCTGGTTGGAATCATTCTGGCAGAGGTTGGCTTAAATCTGCCCGACTATCGGGCAGCAGAGCGCAGCTTCCAGGTGCTAACTCAGGTCAGCGGTCGTGCTGGTCGCAGCCCGTTGGGCGGTGAAGTGGTTATGCAGACCTACCAACCTGAAAATTACGTCATACAGGCAGCCTCTCGGCATGACTTTGAAGGTTTCTACGAACAGGAACTGGCGTATCGCCGGTTGCTGGCTTACCCGCCCTTTAATCACCTGATCCGGCTGGAATACCGTCATCTCTCCCAACAGAAAGCGGAGCAAGAGGCTCACAAGCTCGCCCGCCAGGTCGAGGAGCGGATAGAGGAGGAAGGGCTGAGGCAAACCGGTTTTATCGGCCCGCTGCCGGCTTATTACTCACGTTTACATGGATATTGGCGCTGGCAGCTTGTTTTACGCGGACCCAACCCGGAAGTTTTGCTGCCAACCTTGGCTCTCAAGGACTGGTTGGTCGAGGTGAACCCGCCAAGCCTGTTATAATCGCGCAGCTCATTTCAACTGCAACCAGCTGCGTTTTTTTGGTTAATACCATTGGAGGATTTGCCATGAAGGAAGAATTGATTAGCGAGAAAAAACCACTTCGATGGTACGACGCCATCACGATGAACGTGATCTACCTTGCCATCACGCTGCGCTCCCAAACCTTGACACCTCTGATTGTTCCCCTTTTGGTGCAACAATTTGTCGGTGACGAAACCAAGGGCACCAGCTATGGCAACCTTCGCTTGGTTTCACTAATGGTCGCGCTGCTGATACAGGCACTGGCGGGGCAGCTTTCCGACCGCAGCACATCGCGCCTGGGCAAGCGGCGACCTTTCATCATGGTCAGTGGCATCTTGGAAATTATCGCATTTATCGCCATCGGGGTGATTGCCGGGACGATGGACGGCATGGCGGGCTACACTGCGCTTTTCGCCGTGATCATCTTTTCGATGGTCTCATCCAATATCGGTCATGGAGCGGCACAGGGTCTCATTCCAGACCTGGTGCCGTCAGATCAGCGCGGCAAGTATTCAGCGATTAAAGCCTTCTTCGAACTGCCACTGCCTCTGATCGTGGTCGCCTTTACCGTCAGCCGAATGGTCAGCGCCGGCAATATTTGGGGAGCCCTCATTTTTATCAGCGTGGTTATGCTGATCGCCGTTGTTTTGACCATGTTCGTGCGCGAGAGCCCACAAAAAGGTCCAAAGGAGCGAATGGACTGGAGCTCAATCGGACGTTTGGTCGCGATGACAGTCGCCTTTACCGGTATTATCCTGTTGGTGGGTTGGGGCGTGAAAGAATTATTGCCCTTTGCCCAGGGGTTCGAAGGTAACCGATCGACAATTTTTATCGCTATGATCGGGGTTGTCGGAATGCTCATCGCTGTTGCCCTTGGCGTTATCGTTTCTGTGCGCATAAGTTTGGGAAAAGAAGCCAGCAAACGCCCCGCCTTCACCTGGTGGGTCGTCAATCGCCTGGCGTTTTTGGTAGGTGCCAACAACCTGGCTAGTTTTGTGCTCTATTTCATCCAGGAAAGGTTCCCGCAATACCAGGGCAACGCCGCTGCCGGACCGACCTCGCGCCTGATGCTGGCTGTGGGTGTTGCCATCCTGATAATCTCAATTCCGTCTGGTTGGCTGACCGACAAATTTGGCAAGAAACCGCTCATCTTCATCAGCGGCATCATGGCAGCGATTGGTACACTGCTGGTTATTCTGACCCCCAACATGACCTTAATCTACGTTGGTGGGATCCTGATCGGGCTGGCAACCGGCATCTTCTTCGTTGCCAACTGGGCGCTCGGGACCGAATTGGTTCCGCAAAAAGAAGCCGGGCGGTGGCTGGGAATCTCGAACCTGGCTGGCGCTGGTGCCGGCGCGATCGGTGGTTACATCGGTGGTCCGATTGGCGACGGCGCGGGCTATGTGGTCCTGATGGGGCTCTATGGTTTCCTGTTTCTCTTTTCGACTATCGCGCTGCTCAAGATTCATCCTGCCGCCGATGGAATGACTACAGCAGCGGTTGAGTAATTATTTGATTGCTGCTTAACCAAGAAGTAAGCTTGCCTGACCAACTCAAAAAAAAACAGCCCCCGGTAAAATTCCGGGGGCTTCCTTTTCCTGATTCAGGGGTAGATCAGAAAAATTTGCTTATTTATCGCCAAATTCGTAAACCAAATCTGCGCTGGCGGTCACGACAATTTGGCCGGCTGCTATCGGTACTGAAACCGAATCTTCAGCCATGGCGCCTGATCCGTATCCATAACCAGCAAGCGGCTGGACGTAAGAAGTGTTAGCCACACTGATCGTATGGATTTTGCCCAAAGCAACGCCAGCGGTTTCTGCAACTGCGGCTGCCTTGGCTTCAGCATCCTGAATAGCCAGGTCGCGGGCGCGTGCGACGGCACCACTGCGGTCGGCGATATCAAAGCTGATCCCATAGATCTGGTTGGCACCGGCACCCAAAGCAGCGTCCAGCAACTCGCTGAGCATTGTCAGGTTCCGCACGATGATGTAAAGTGTATTGTCGACTGCGAACGTAGTTCCGACAACATTCGACATATTGTCATATTGATTCATCGAGTAAACGTTGAAATTGGAGGTCTGGATATCTTTTTCTTCCACACCCATACTCAAAATTGCTTCCTTGATTTCTGAGGCTTGCTGATTATTGGCGGTCACCGCAGAACTGACATCGTCAGCTTCGGTGTGAATGCCAATATTGATATATGCCATGTCGGGCACTAAAACAATTTCTCCGTTTCCGGTAACAGCGATTGTGCGAAGGTCTCCGGGGATCGGTGTAATGGTATTTTGTGCATTGGCAGTGGGTGGCATTTGACAGGCTCCTAAAATTAAGCTGACCAGCAACAGGACAGAGATTGCGTAGGGTAAAGTTTTGCTTTTCATTTTTTCTCCTTGAAAACTTTCTTCACCTCTTAGACGTTTGTCAGTTTCTTTTAGTTCCAATCTATTAGGTCGGCTTTTTTCTCAAAGGTCAGCAGCAACTATAAATATAAAAAAACTATAGCTTTTTGCCCTAATAAAGTGCAGAGGCTATATGTAGCATAACTACAGAAACATACGGGGAGGTTCCAAATCGTGGGCACTCAATCAACACATACATAGTCAGACCTCCCCAGCTTAAGCACTGCGAACAGGCATTGAAAACCAATAATTAACCGTGATTCCAGCGAGGTGGGTTTGGCTGATTAAAAAAATCACTTCTGCTCACGCCCTGAACCCACCTCTACGGTTGTTATAAATTTATATTCAGTTGTGTTGTAATAGCCTCAAATTCGAAGTCCGATTAAGCGTTCATTCCACTTTTCGATCTAAAATTTCCCAAATTTAGAATTGCTAATCGGTCAGAATTGGGCTGGAAGAGCAACCTTTCATAGTTATAATTGCCTTATGGTTGTTCCTTTTGTTTTCTTTCCGGAGATCTCATGCCCTTAAATTATGCCTCTGTAGATCAAAATGCCAGTCGCTATGCCGAGCAAGCCAATAACTGGCTGGCAGAGAGCAGAAAAGCGACCGGAAAATTGAGATCGTTGTTTGAGGAAGCCTGCCTTGATACAGAAGGGCTCAAGAAGACTATCGAGCAAGCCCGGCAAAGCAAGCCGAAGCTTTACCTTGCGAAGCCGTTGCATGAAGATCTGCTGCAAAGCTACCCATTGGGCGGTTTACCAGAATCCTATACTTTGCTGACCGTCGATGGTTCACAGATCGTCCCAAGCCGGCATCGCTCGCTGCAATTCGGTCTGATCAACATCGGTATGCTGACTGTCCGTTTTGGCAGCGGCGAACCCCCCGCGACCAAACTGGTCACCGAACTGCTCTCGTACGAAGAAATATTGAGAGATGATGGCAACCTGATCAGCGAAGAAGATATTACTCTGATACGGGATATGACCGAGCGCACCCTGATTGCCAACGAAATCTCCCCCAGTCTGCCCAGACCAGTTCTGACTGTGACCGATGGTCCCCTCGATCTTTTTTTTCCGAGTGATATCCAGGGCAAAAAAGCACAGGCTGCCCAGCGGGAAGTCTTTGAAATCGACCAATACATGGAGCGCGAGGGCATTCTGAGCGCAGGTTACATCGACAAACCCGGCTCATCGATGCTCCATAACATGCTCGAGGTTTTCGCCGAATTCGGGGAATCCACAATGCCTTCGCAGCAGAACCGCAAACTGAGCATCAGTGACCGCTTGCTGCTGGCTGACCGCATTTTACCAGGTGAACGTTCGGCACTTTTCGAGATCATCTCCAAGCGTCCAAGCGAACCGGCTGACCGGTTAAGAGTGGCGTTTTTCTATCTGAATGTCAGCAATGCGGCAGAGCACCCCTGGCTGGCAAGAGTCGAAATCCCGTTCTGGCTCACGCAGCATCCGGAGCTGGTCAGCCTGGTGCATGCCGCTCTCTATTATGATGCCCAGGTGCTCGACTCCCACCCCTACCCCTATTCGCTGCACCGTGCCCACGAGCTGGCTGTGGTCAGGCAGGCGGAATACGAGGAGATCGAAAACCTACTGCTCTCAAGATTTCCTGCCGACAGTCAACTAAGCGGTTATCGATCCAACAAAGATTATCTGAAAGGTCTTAAATGAGCGAACGACAGAAAAACATACCGATTGGCAAACTTTTGCGAGCCGAGAACAGCAACTTTGTGGCTGGCTGCCGGGTGCGTGAACTGGACACACCCGCATTGGGAGCATTGGTCAAGGTCAGGCTTGAAGACCATAGCGAAATTTATGGGCTGATCACAAATATCCTGATCAACGACGACAGCCTGGTGAGGCAATTGGTTTCAGGGGTGAGCATCCCTACCGAATATACAGCCGATAACCGCTACAATCGCAACCTGCCGGTCGAAATCCATGTTTTGACTGTCGGCTATACCCAAAACGGGCAAATCTCTCACCGCCTGCCACCGCGACCGCCGCTGAGCCTGGATGAAATGCACCTGTGTCATGCCGAAGAATTGGCTCGCTTCACTTCGCTCAACAACCAGGCTTATCTTCGGCACATTCTGCGGTTGCCCGATCAACCAATTGAAGAAATCCTGGCTGCACACCTACGCCGCGCCAGAGCTGCGCACGAATCCACTGGCAACACTGGCTGGTATGAACAAGCATGTCAAAAATTGATCACTTTGCTGCGCGACGATTATCTGCGTCTCACCGCCGTGCTGGATGTATTGACCGACCTGGAGCATGAATAAGATGGAACAAAAAATAATCAACGCCTCAACCGAAGAATTAACCCATGATCTGGCGATTGGCTACATAACCGGCGGCGGGCTGGAAGCCAACCTTGAAGCGCGGCTTACGGTTGCTCCCCAAGAGGTACAGGAAGGCGCTTTTGTTGTAATTGACAGCAACAACTGGCGCTTCTATGGATTGGTGACTGATCTGCGCTTGCGGGCAATTGATGAGCAATATGCCAACCAACTCAATGCCCAGCGTTTCGCCCCGAACCTGGCGCAGTATTTGAATCAGCAAACCCTTTATACAAACCTGGCAATCATGCCCGTGCTGATGCGCGATAAAGGTCCAGACCTGGACTCGCCTGATTATTCGAGTTGGCGCCTAAATAACACAGACGACCCTGCACCCATGCCTGTCAAAACCGTCCCAAACCACCACGCCTCGGTCAAACTGGCTGACGAAGCCGACATCGCTGATATTTTCGGGAAAGAAGACAACAAGACGATTTTTCGGGTTGGCAGTACCCGCGAGCAGGGGCATCCGGTGTGCCTAAACCTGGACAAGTTCGTGCAGCGTTCTTCCGGAATTTTTGGCACCACCGGTTCGGGCAAGTCGTTCCTGGCGCGCATGATTTTGGCTGGTTTGATCAACGCAGACCATGCTTCGACATTGATTTTTGACATGCATAACGAATATGGACCTGACACAACCTCTTCAGATACCGGCAGCGCTGTGCCCGGGTTGAAAGGCAAGTTTGACAACAAGGTTCGCCTGGTTGGACTCGGTGCAGGAACCAGGTTTGGAAACAGGAATGCTGACTTCAGTCTCGAGATCAGCCACAGCGATATCACCACTGAGGATGTCTTACAGTTGACCCAAATCCTCAATCTCAAAGAGACCACACCAACAACGCTGGACAAGCTCGAAAACGATTTCCACGGCGATTGGTTTAATGCCTTCATGCAAATGAACGTTGGCAGCACTGTTGAGAATGAGGATGGAAAAACCGAACCCGCCCCAGACAGCGTCGCTTTTTGGGCGCGCCAGGCTGGCATTCACGCTGGCGCGGCTGAGGCGCTCCGCAGCAAGTTGGGTCGCCTCTATAATCGACCTTATTTAATTGATTCGCCAGCTAGCAACGGTTTGCAGGATATCATTACTGCCCTGCAAAACAAGCGCCATGTTGTGCTTTCATTCGGAAAATTTGACAGCGAACTCGACTATTTGCTGGTAACCAATCTGATCACCCGCAAGATCCGTGATGCCTGGGAGCGCGCCACCGAGAGTTACCACAGCGGTAATGGTCCGGAGCCGCGACCGCTTGTGGTTGTCGTGGAAGAAGCCCACAAATTGCTCAATCGTGAGATGGCATCCCAGACCATTTTCAGCACCATCGCTCGTGAAATGCGCAAGTATTACGTTACCCTGCTGATCATTGACCAGCGCCCGTCACAGATTTATGATGAGGTTATGTCTCAGTTGGGCACGCGGATTTCAGGCTCGCTCGGCGATGAAAACGATATTAACGCCGTGCTCTCGGGGTTGCCCGGCAGGGGCGGGCTACGCGGGATGCTTGCCAAACTGCAGCCCAAAGAGGAGGTGCTCATGCTCGGTTGGGGCGTGCCCATGCCCATTCCGATCCGCTCGCGCAGGTACGATCACCAATTCTGGAAGGATCTGTTGGGCGAAGAAAAACCGCCGATGACCACCAGCGCGGCTAACAAAGCATTAGGGATGGACGATGATTCCGATTAACTTACGCCTTGAAGGCTTCACCTCTTACCGTGAGGCAGTCAATATCAACTTTACCGGTTTTGACCTGGCTTGTATCTCTGGCGCAAACGGTGCCGGCAAATCTTCGATTCTGGATGCGATCACCTACGCGCTATATGGCAAAGCCCGGGTACAAAACGAAGCGATCATTAACACTGCCAGTAAATTCGCTGAGGTCACGCTCGATTTCGAATATGAAAACCAGGTCTACCGTGTCTGCCGCCGTAACACCAGGGGTAAATCAACGACACTCGATTTCTTCATCCAGAATCCGGATGCTGATTCCGATAGTTTCAATTGGAAGCCGCTGACAGAGTACACCGTACGCAAGACCGATGCGAAAATACTCAATACGCTTCGGCTGGATTATGAAAGCTTTGTGAATGCATCTTTCTTTTTGCAGGGCAAAGCCGATTCTTTTGCCACCAAAAAGCCGTCTGAGCGAAAAGAGATTCTTTCCACGATTTTGGGGCTTGACCAGTGGGAAGTGTTTCGCAAAGCCGCTAACGAAAAAAACCGCAAGGCTCGTTCCGACGCAAAATTGCTCGACATTAATATCGCCCAAATCCAGGAAGAGCTCGATACTGAAGACCACCAAAAACAAGAGCGCAAGTTGCTGGAGAGTGAACTGGCGTTGCTGCGTGAGAAAACCAGCACCCAGCAGGCACAGCTTGACGCTGCCAGAGCACAAGCGCAATTGGTAGCCAACCAGGAACGTCAGCTTGAAAATCTCGTACAACAGGTTGAGCGGCAGCGCCAGGCAGTCAAGAGGAAAGAACAACAAGCCTCTGAAAAGCAGGCTGCGCTGGCTGGTTATCAAGAGAAGCTTGCCCAGGCTGTTGAAATCGAAAATGCCTACCAGAAGTTGCTGAGCAACCGACAGAGCCTGAATGGCTATGACCAAATTTCTCAAAAATATTGGTCCCTGGAACGTCAGCGCGCTGGGCTCGATTCTCAAATCAAAAGCTATCTGCAATCGCTCGAACGAGAGGTTGCCTCACTGCGGGATGAAGAGCGTGAGTTACAGGAGGCATTGAAATCTTCCAGCCAGACGAATGAGCAGTTAAAAGAACTGGCTGATCAATTAGCGGAACTTTCTATGATGCCAGAGCAGGCAGAACTGACCAAGCAGATCAACGTACTCTCCAGCCAGATTGAGCGGCTGGAGGGCGAGAAGGGCAGTCTGAAAGCGCGCATGGATGAGTTGGCAAACCGGCGCAGCAAAGTGGAATCTGCCAAAGGCGGCGCTTGCCCAATGTGCGGGCAAGATCTGACCGCTGAACACAGACTCGAGATTATCAGCGAAATCAATATTCTTGGCAAACCCTTGGGCGACCAGTTCCGATCCAACCGCACCGAGACGGAAAAAGTGAAAGCAGAAAAAGAGGAACTGGATAGCCAGTTAAAAAAGGCACAGCAGCAGGAAGCCCAGCGGCACAAACTGACCACTCAACAGGCTTTGTTGCAGCAGAAAACGGAGCAGCTGCAAGATCGAGAGAGGGTCTGGAACAGCGGCAAAGCAGCCCGTCTTAAGGTAGCACAAGCAGAGATTAAGAACGACAACTTTTTACCCGAAGTACGGGCAGAAATCGCTGTGGTCGCTCAACAATTAGCGGAACTGTCTTATGACCAAAATGCTCACAACCAACTTCGGCAGGCGGTACAGGAAACGGCGGCGGCTGAAGAGACCTGGCAGGAACTGCAGATAGCCAGAACCAGCAGCTCGCTGCACCACGCTGAACTGGAATCTCTGCAGAAAGATATTGCCCATGAGCAGGAAGAACTGCGAGAAACAGAAGCTCGCTTTGTGTCAGAAGCGCAAGCTCTGCGGGAAGCCCGAGCCAACCTGCCAGACAGCCGCGAAATTGAAAAAGCGTTGGTAGAACTGCGTGAGGGGCAAGACAGTGTCAACCGCAAGCTCGGCGAAGTCGACCAAGCTTTGGCGACCATTCAGACCCAGCGTGAACGCCAGATCAGGCTGCGGGCGGAGAAGGAAACCCTCAATGAGCAGATCCGCCAATATGCCAAGCTGGAAACCGCTTTTGGTAAAGACGGCGTGCCGGCAATGCTGATTGAACAAGCCCTGCCTGAACTGGAAACACAGGCAAACCTGCTGCTCGCCCGGCTGTCTGACTACAGTATGAGCGTCAGTTTCAACCCTCAGAGGGCATATAAAGATAGCAAGCGTAAAGACATGATGGAGACGCTCGACATCGTCGTCAGTGACGGTTCTGGCACGCGTGACTATGAGACCTATTCCGGCGGCGAAGCCTTCCGCATCAATTTTTCGATTCGCCTGGCACTCAGCCGGGTGCTTGCCCGCCGTGCCGGCGCGAAATTGCAGACGCTGGTAATTGATGAGGGTTTTGGCAATCAGGACGCGCAAGGTCGTCAGCGTTTAATCGAAGCGATTAATATCGTCAGACAAGATTTTGAGAAGGTGCTGATTATCACCCATCTGGAGGAGTTGAAAGATTATTTCTCCAATCGTATTGAGGTCACCAAGGGTCCCGGCGGCTCGCAGGTGGAAATCATCCTGGGGTAAGTTTTTAGCTGGCATTCTTGGTTTTGTTCAGAATGCCAGCAGTGGCGCTCCAGGCGTCGTTTCTTTCAGGTCATCGCGCAAATAACGAACACCTTCCCTACAATCATTCCTGTTCTCTCGAGCTGACGTGATAGAATCAATTTGTTTTCATTCTGTTACGCCACGCACTTAACAAACCAGACAGGAGCCCTCATGAGCCTTCATCCTCTCGCAGGAAAGCCCGCGCCAATCGAATACCTCGCCAATATCCCACGGCTTATCTCTGCCTACTACACCAATCACCCCGAGCTCGGCGAACCCAGCCAACAAGTCTCTTTTGGCACCTCCGGTCACCGCGGCAGTTCGCTCGACAACAGTTTTAACGACGACCACGTCGCTGCCATCACGCAGGCAATCGTCGAATATCGCCGCGGCGAAGCGATCAACGGACCGCTATATATGGGCATGGACACGCACGCGCTCTCAGAGCCAGCTCTTTTCACCGCCATCGAGGTCTTCGCCGGCAATGGTGTGGATATCCGCATCCACCAGGGTCATCAATACACGCCCACACCCGTGATTTCGCATGCGATCCTGACCTTCAATCGTGAATTTCCACGCAGTATAGCCGACGGCGTTGTAATTTCGCCCTCGCATAACCCCCCTGAGGATGGTGGTTTCAAATATAACCCGCCCAATGGTGGTCCCGCAGACACCCACACCACCAGGTGGATTCAAAACCGCGCCAACGAGATCATCGCCAACAAATTGCAAAACGTGCGCAGAATTTCGCTGCACAAAGCCATGGCAGCCAGCACAACCTCTCAGATCGACATGATGACCCCTTACCTGGAAGATCTTGAAAGTGTAATTGATATGCGCGCGATCGCAGATTCCAGAATTCTTATCGGGGCTGATCCTTTGGGCGGCTCTGGCGTGGCTTATTGGGAGCCGATGGCAGACATGTATAAACTGAACCTCAAAGTGGTCAATAAGCGCGTTGACCCGACCTTCTCGTTTATGACCCTGGACAAAGACGGTAAAATCCGCATGGACTGCTCTTCGCCCTACGCGATGGCAAGCCTGGTCGCCCTGAAAGATGACTTTGATATCGCCTTTGGGAATGACGTCGACTTCGATCGACATGGCATCGTCACCCCCAGTGTTGGTTTGATGAACGCCAATCATTATCTCGCCGTCGCCATCTGGTACCTGTTCCAAAATCGCCCGGGTTGGTCTGATGGCAGCGCGGTGGGTAAAACCTTGGTTTCCAGTTCGATCATCGACAAGGTGGTTCAAAAGCTTAGCCGTCGGCTCTGCGAAGTGCCGGTTGGTTTTAAGTGGTTTGTGCCCGGCTTGCTCAGCGGCGAAATCGGTTTCGGCGGCGAAGAGAGCGCTGGCGCCTCCTTCTTGCGCAGGAATGGGAAAACCTGGACGACTGACAAAGATGGTTTTATCCTCAACCTGTTGGCAGCGGAGATTTTGGCTGTTACCGGTAAAGACCCTGGTTTGCACTATCAGGAACTGGAGGCTAAACTGGGCGGGTCGTGGTATGCGCGCCTGGATGCCCCAGCCACCGCCGGGCAAAAAGCGGTTTTGGCAGACCTGTCGCCCGACCTGGTTACAGTCGAAATGATGGCTGGTGACCCGATTTTGGCAAAACAGACCACTGCCAGCTGCAATAACGCGCCAATCGGAGGCTTGAAAGTGGTCACACAGAACGGTTGGTTTGCCGCCCGACCATCTGGCACGGAAGAGATCTATAAAATTTATGCCGAGAGCCTGAAAAGTGCAGAGCACCTCGCGCAGATCCAGGCTGAAGCTCGGGAAATTGTCGACGCGGCGATGAGTTAAGCATGTAATAGAGCCAGTCTCCCGAGTGGGCACACATTTTCTCTGCAAGCGTCCTGTATTTTGGAGCCCTTCGGCTAATTCCCGTCCATGTCGGGGTCACCGGCAAGATATTACTTCCCAAATTGGTTATTACCCACAGATTGGTTATTACCCACAGGATTACCCGCTTCTGCGTTAAAATGGTCGTACTCTAAACAAAACTGGAAAACCTATGCGACCTGAAAACACACCTCGAAACCAAGCACCAAAAAACCTCAAAGAAAAAATTTCAAATTCCTGGAAAGATACCGCTGAAGCTCTGCGAAACACACCGCAAGCCTTCAAACTGGTCTGGAACGCCAGCAGACGCCACACCCTGATCAATTTTTGCCTGATTCCACTGGTTGCCGTTCTACCAGCCGCGCAGTCCTGGGTGGGCAAGATGATTGTCGACCGTATCCTCCAGGCGATCGACATTGGCGCTGATGTTCGTGGTGGGCTTGACTTGGTTTTGCCCTTTGTGTTGATCGAATTCGCCCTCCTGCTCGTGAGCACCTTGCTAAATTCACTCAGCAGTCTCTCCAACAACGTGTTGCGCTCACTGCTCACCAGGCATGTAAACACCTTAATCATCGACAAAGCCATAAACCTCGACCTGCAATATTTTGAGGACCCGGTTTTCTACGATGGCATGCAAAACGCCCGGCGGCGGGCTGACAGCTCTGCCCTGGCAATCGTCAGCTCAATTTCACAGGTTGCTCAGCAATTCATCACCCTGGTTTCCCTGGTAGCGCTGTTGGTTGGCTTCAGCCCCTGGCTGGCTGTTGTGGTAATTTTGGCTGCCGTGCCGAACTTCTTGTCAAATTCACGCTTCGCCGAGATGTCATTCCGGGCGCTAAGCCGCCGCGCGCCGGAATCGCGCCTGCTCAGTTACATTGAAACGCTGCTGACCAGCAATGAAACCGTCAAGGAAATCAAGCTTTTCGGTCTCGGTCCGGCACTCAAGGAACGATATGGAGACCTGTTCACCCAATTTTTAGAAGAAGATGCTTCGATTGCCCGGCGCAACACTTTCGCAAGCCTTGCCTGGGGCATGCTCTCGAACCTGGCATATTATGGCAGCTACATCTGGGTGATCGTAAGGACGATTAC
>JAAYZW010000250.1 GCA_012514645.1 Chloroflexota bacterium | reverse complement strand
TGAGGGTTATAATTTGTTTGACTGATATGGTCATTGGAAGTTCCTTTCTTTTCGTTTTTTCTCAAAACATATTGTATTGGAACTTCCTCTTTTTTTCCTTGACTACGGACTTTTGAAACGCATACCATAGCAAATTTCTTTCTGTTAATTCGATTTTATTGCGGTATACTAATCAATTGGTAATTCAAACAAAACACTACCGGAGGAAAAAAGTGGATCCAATCATCAATGCTGTTCTCAAACCAAAGAGCATCGCGGTAATCGGCGCGTCGACCAACCCCGAAAAAATCGGGTACAAAGTGGTCGAAAACCTCAAAAACTGCGGCTATGAAAGCCCTGTTTATCCGATTAACCCTGACGCTGACGAAATTCTCGGCTATAAATGCTACGCCAGCATCAAAGACGTTCCCTATGTCATCGATCTGGCTGTGGTCACCGTTCCCGCCCATGTTGTCCCAACCGTTACCCGCGAGTCTGGCGAAAAAGGCGTGAAAGGGCTTAGTATCATCACCTCCGGTTTCTCCGAGGTTGGTAACCACGAGCTTGAAGACGAGATCGTCAGCATCGCCCGCGAATATGGCATGCGCGTAATTGGTCCAAATATTATCGGCACGCTCTCAAACAGCGACAAGATGAATGCATCCTTCACCAACTTTTTGCCTCTCGATGGCAAGGCAGCCCTGGTGTCTCAAAGCGGTGCGCTCCTGATCGCGATGGACGCTGCCACCTACACCCGGCGCGTCGGCTTCGACAAAATGATCTCGATCGGCAACATGGCTGACCTCGACTTTGCTGACCTGATCGACTACCTGAACGAAGACGAAAACACTTACTGCATCACGCTTTATATCGAAGGGATTAATGACGGAGCCAAATTTATGGAAGCCGCCCGCAATTCCACCAAGCCAATCATCGCGCTCAAAGCCGGAACCTCTGCCCACGGCGCCGCCGCAGCCGCCTCACACACCGGCTCGCTGGCTGGCAGTGCCAAAGTTTATGAAGCCGCTTTCGAGCAGGCTGGCGTTGCTCAGGCTGAAGATCTGAACGATATGTTCGACACCACCCTGGCGCTCTCGCTGCAGCCCCCCATGAAGGGCGACAACCTGCTCATCGTCACCAACGGCGGTGGTGTGGGCGTGTTGGCGACCGACGCAGCCGAAAAATACGGTTTACCGCTCAAATTTGCCCCCGAAGACGTCCAGGCAGAACTGCGCAAGCACATGCCTTCCTTTGGCTCCGCCAAAAACCCGGTCGATATCACCGGCGGCGCGGGCTTGAAGGGCTATTACGAAGGCGTCAAATACTCCTATGCCCACGACTGGGTCGATGGCATGGTTGTGCTCTACTGCGAAACCTCCGTCACCAACCCGCAGGAAATCGCCGAAGCAATCTATAACGCTGTTCAGGAATCTGGCGCAAGCGGTAAGCCGATTGCAGCCTCCTTAATCGGCGGCGAACGCTGTGAAGCCGCCATGCAGTGGCTGATTGAACGCGACATCCCCACCTACGATGCCCCCGACCTGGCAGTCAAAGCCCTGGCATCACTGCGCAAACAAAATGAAATGCTCCAGACTTCGCACAACGCACCCTACAAACCGACCGATATTGACAGCGCAAAAGCGCGCGAGATCATCGCTGGTGCCCGCGCGAAAGGTCGCGACGCCCTGACCGAAGTTGAAGCCAAGCACGTCTTCAAAGCTTATGGTCTGCCCGTCACCCCCACTGACCTGGCACATACCGAAGAAGAAGCGATCCGCATGGCGGAAGAAATCGGTTATCCGGTAGTGATGAAGATCGTCTCTCCCGACATTCTGCACAAATCAGATGCCGGCGCGGTCAAGGTCAACATCAAGAACGAACAAGGTGTCCGCGATGCTTGGGCTGTCATCATGGAAAACTCGCTGGCATACAAAGCCGATGCCGAAATCGATGGTGTGGCAGTGCAAGAGATGGCTCCCTGGGCGACCGAAGTGATCGTTGGCTCAGTCAACGACGCCACCTTTGGTCCTACCCTGATGTTTGGTCTGGGCGGTATCTTTGTTGAAGTGATGAAAGACGTTACCTTCAAAGTTGCACCGATCGATGAAGCCACCGCGCTCGACATGCAATCCGAGATCAAGAGTGCCAAGATTTTGGAGGGCGCCCGAGGCGAAGCCCCACGCGACAAAAAAGCCCTGGCAAATGTGCTGGCTCACTATTCCTACATGATTTACGATCTCAAAGACGAAATCGCCGAGTCAGACGCCAACCCCGTCATCGTCTACGAAGACGGACAGGGTGTGGCAGTTGTCGATGCCCGCATCATTTTGACCAAGAAATAAGATTCGCACCTATATTACATAACCACTGTTTTGGCGTTGAAGGTTCCGGTCGCCTGACCGAGTACAACCCAAAACAGTGGTTTTTTATACCTGGGTTAGGCAAATAGTTGTCCTAATTACCTCTGCGAATACAATAAAGCAACAGTTTATAGACGGTGTCTGTTACGTACAAGAAAGAGGACAGAATGCAAAACCCATCAGAATTTTTTCTTCCGCAAGAAGTAATCGAGTGGCTGCTCGATTCTGACCCCGCGCTTGAATGGCAAGTGCGCAAAGAGCTGCTCTGCGCGCCAGCGAAAAGCTACGAAGCGATCCGCGGGCGTGTCGCCCACGAAGGGATGGGCAAACAAGTGCTCGATGCCCAGGGCGAAAACGGATATTGGGCTGGGGCTGCGTATAATTCCGAGAAGAGCTCAACCAGCCATGCCCTGACACTGCTTTATCTACTTGGAGCTGACCCTTCTGACCCCAAAGTTCAAGCCTCTGTGAAAGCCGTACGCGATAACGTGCGCTGGGCAGACGACCCGCGTTTTGCTGGCAGCCCATTTTTCGAAGGTGAAATTGAACCTTGCATCAACGGCATGGTGGCAACTGCCGGCATTTATTTAAAACAAGACGTCAGCGTTCTAATCCACAAACTACTTAAAGACCAAAAAGCCGATGGCGGTTGGAATTGTGATGAAGAATCCCAGGTAAGTTCTTTCAATTCGACCATCGCTGTGCTTGAGGCGCTGCTGGCATATGAAAAGAGCAACGGAGAAGAACGAATATTAAGTGAGGCTCGGGAGCGTGGAGAGGAATATCTGCTGAGCAGGAATCTTTATAAACGGCTGAGCGGAGAAACCATCCCGCATGACAATTGGTCTAAGCCTTTGAATCGACCTGCCTTTACTTCTCTCGCCTTCCCCACCTGGTGGCACTATGACATTCTGCGTGGGTTGGATTACTTTCGCAAAGCCGGTCGGTCTGACCCCAGGCAGCAGGAAGCCCTGCAGCTCTTGAGAGACAAGCAGCAACCGGACGGTCGCTGGCTGACCGAAGCAGTATATGATGAGGGTAAGCTGCTCGATTTTGGCGAAATCGAAGGAAAACCGAACAAGTGGATCACTTTCAAAGCAGCATTGGTGCTCACGCCGGAAGCAGACAACCCGTTGGTATAGCACATCTTCAGACGGATTATAATTATCGGCACCGAAGGCAAATTACCGGTGTTGGATTGAGAGGAGCATAATGGCAAAAAAGAATTTCTTAGTGGATATGGATGGGGTGTTGGTGCACGGCTCAAAAATGGTACCGGGGGCAGATAGATTCATTCAGAGCCTGATCGATGACAAACGCAAGTTTGCGATTTTGACGAACAACTCCAAATACACCCCACGCGACCTGGCACACATGCTCAATAAAGCCGGTCTGAATATCGACGAAGAAATGCTATTCACCTCCGCGATGGCAACAGCAGAATTTCTCGCCAGCCAAAAACCCAACGGAAAAGCTTTTGTAATCGGTGAAGTAGGCTTGACTGCCGCAATTCATAGTCAGGGCTACATCCAAACCGCGGTAGACCCAGACTTTGTGGTTTTGGGTGAAACCAACGCTTACAGCTTCGATCACATCACCCAGGCAGTGCGGCTGATTAATGACGGCGCGCGCTTTATTGCCACAAACCCCGACCCAAACGGACCATCAGAAAGCGGTACGATACCAGCTACCGGCGCGATGGCTGCCTTGATCGAAAAAGCTACTGGCAAGGCTGCCTTTTTTGTCGGAAAACCGAACACCCTGATGATGCGTACGGCATTAAATCATTTCGATATGCACTCTGAAGAAACCTTTATGATTGGCGACCGTATGGACACCGATGTCCTTTCGGGGATTTCTGGTGGCATGGAAACGATTTTGGTTCTGTCTGGCTCAACCAAGCGGGAGGAGATTGACAATTATCCCTTCCAGCCAAAGTATGTCTTTGAATCGGTGGCTGATATCAACGTAACCCAATTTGATTAAACGATGAAATTTTCCCGCCGCGATTTTTTGAAATTTAGCCTGCTCGGTCTGGGCGCTTCAGCCTTTAAACGCCAGGACGAAGAACACCCTTCCTTTACTCACCCGCGCCTGATGCTTGTTGGCGAGAAGAACGGTGTCAGCATCTACAAAGAGCCCGACGAGAAGAGCCCAATCGTTTATACACGCCCATACAATGATATTATTAATGTCTATGAAGAAGTGATCGGTCCCAACGGACCTGCCTGGAACCCGATCTGGTACCGCTGTTGGGGAGGTTATGTCTTCAGTGGTTATCTTTATGAGGTGCGTTACGAATACCAGGCACTGTCAGAACCTAAGCGAACTACCGGTCAGCTGGCAGAAATTACAGTTCCCTATACCCGCTCAATGTTTTATACCTATGGAAAGGGCTGGGAACCACTTTGGATGTATTATTACAAAACAACCCATTGGATCACCGGATTAGTTGAAGGTCCGGATAAACGCCCATGGTACCGGGTGGAAGACGAACTTGGGCGTACGGTCACAGCGATCCCCTATGAACATGCGCGCTTTATTGACGACGAGGAATTCAGACCGATCAGCCCGGAAGTGCCTGCATCAGAGAAGCGCATTGATGTGTCCATCCCACTGCAGCGATTACAGGCTTTCGAAGGAGATGAACTGGTTTTTGAGACCAAAGTCTCAACCGGCTTCCCAACTGGTGAAGGCAAATATAACATCCGCACGAAGATGCCTTCCAAGCACATGGGTAACGCAGTTTTGACGAGTAACATCAAAGAGCGGATTTGGATGGGCGTGCCCTGGACTTGTTTCTTTGAGATGAGCATAGGTTTGGCGACTCATGGTGCCTTCTGGCATACTAATTTCGGAACCCCCATGAGTGCTGGCTGCATCAATCTATCGCCAGATAACGCCAAATGGATCTATAACTGGACCACACCGATAGCAGAACCCCAGGATTGGTACAAACACGGCTGGGGCACCGTCATCAACGTACACCAATAGCTACACAAATTCCTGGAATACCAGGTTACCAAGCATAATTCCTCTGCGGGTCAACACCAGATGTCGACCGCCCGGAAGGTTATGCCATTCGACCAGACCATTGTTCTGGAGTGTGCTAATTTCGTCCTTGAAAACCTGGGTCATATTAGCCCGGTGCCGTGCCCGAAATTTATTTTCTGACACCCCTTCCCTGGTCATGCGCAGCCCAAGCATCATGCTCTCCTGCATGGCGGTATATTGGTCGATAAATATCTTTTCTACGTTCGCTGGGGAAAAACCAGAGATTGGTTGTGGTTCTGCCATTTTGGAGATATATGTCTCGATGCTGGGCGTGTTCTCGACGCGATAATCTCCGACCTTCCCATGTGCGCCAGCGCCAAAGCCGAAATAATCCTGGTTTTGCCAGTAGACCTTATTGTGCCTTGACTCGTTTTCTTTGCCAATTGCCCAGCTGGAAATCTCAAATTGGTTAAAGCCTTGAGTTGGCAGGTAATCCATCGCCAGTTCAAACATGTCAGCGACCAGGTCGCCTTTCGGCAGCTGGAGTTTGCCTGATTTGATATCGCGTTCGAAGGGTGTGTTGGGCTCGACGATCAGCGAATACAACGAGAGATGCTGAATACCACTCGAAACCGCTTCTTCGAGATTCTCTTTCCACGCCACCAGCGATTGCCCGGGTAAGCCAAAAATGAAATCGAGAGAGAGATTATCAAATCCTGCCTGTTGCGCCTGGGAGATGCTTTGCCGGGTTTGATCCGCTGAGTGGATACGACCTAAAACTCGCAGATCCTCATCGAAGAAAGACTGAATGCCAAGGCTCAATCGGTTGACACCACCCTGCCGCAAGGCTGTCAATGACTCGGGCGAGACGGTACCCGGGTTGGCTTCAAGTGTAATTTCAGCCTCGTCGTTGATGCCGGCAGACTGTCTGATTTCTTCTAACAGACTACCCACCTGTTCGGGGTTCATGAGAGAAGGTGTCCCACCACCAAAATATATGCTGCTGGCTTTTGCCTTTCCTGGCAAAAGCAGCTGGATCTCTTTTTTAAGCGCCTCGACATAGGCAGGAATAAAATGACCTACTTGGGCATACGTGATAAAATCACAATATTGACATCTTTGAACACAAAATGGAAAATGAATATACACTGCTGTCATCTGGTTAATTTTACCAAGCCAGAGCAGGCGCAACTATTTTAGTAATGAGTAGAAAAATGAACGATAACCAACCAAATAAACCGGCGACCAAGAGCCGGCATTGCCTGGTTTGCGGCACCAAACTTTCGGAAAACGCCCGCAGATGCCTGGTTTGTGGCACAGACCTCTCAAGTGACCCCACAACCCCGAAGGCACAGAAAGCAAAAAGAACTGCTGAAAAAATTGATTCCAAACGCATCCCTGAGGTCAAGCTGAACCTGATAGCCGTGGTGGCTATGATCGTGGTTATCCTGGTTTTAACTGGCGCAGTGATCTTCCTGGCAGTTACCCGTGGTCAAGCCTCAACAGACAACCCGGAAGAATTTGAAGCGACCCAAACGGTTACGCCAACACTGACGGTCACGCCACAAAACACAGCTACCCAAACCCCGCTGCCAACCTGGACACCACTCCCCCCGATTGAGTATACGGTCAAGGAAAACGAAGCCTGCCTGGATATCGCGCTGCAATTCAACACCTCGGTACAGAGCATCATTTTGGCAAACAATCTCAATGCCAGCTGCTTGATCAGCCCAGGGTTGGTCTTGCAGGTGCCCCAACCTACCTTAACCCCTTCGCCGGTCCCGACAGCCACACCAGAAGCGTTTGTTTCAGACGTAGAAATGTGCACTCATACCGACACAATCATCGTTGACGCCAGTATGACGCTCAGTTCGATTGCGCTGAATTACAATGTTTCCATGTCGGACATTCGCATCTATAACAACCTGCCTAATGATATCGTCAGGCAGGGAGATCGGCTGATCATTCCGCTGTGCGATCGGCTGCCAACCGCAGGACCGACATTGACGCCGACACCGTTGCCGCCATACCCCGCGCCCAATTTGTTGTTGCCGCGATCGGGTGCTGCTTTCTCAGCACAAGATGAAGCGGTCACTTTGCAATGGGCTTCGGTGGCGTCGCTCTTCCCCGGTGAGGTTTATCGTGTGGTGGTGCAAGACCTGACCTCGACTGATGAAAAAATTTTGGTTGACTATGTGAGCGACACCAAGTTCATTTTGCCCGCCAGTTTTAGACCGACCGATATAACTCCGCACATTATCCAGTGGAGCGTTTCGGTAGCCAGGCAAATCAACAATGACGCCAACAATCCGATTTATGAGGAAGCCGGAGCAATCAGCACCTTCCGGGTTTTCAGCTGGGTCGGCAGTGGCGTTGCTCCGACTGGCACTCCGTAACGAATATTATTGAAACGAAAACAGTCGGTAAAAACCGGCTGTTTTTTCGTTAATGACAATATTTTCCGAACACCCTGAGCGTCTGCTACGAACTGCTCTCAGATTTCATGGGTTATTGCCGGAATCTCGTTAAGATTTTTCGCTTCGTGCAGAATGACAGACTAAATATCGAACCGATCAACAGACAATCCGAATTACAGCGTTGCCAAATAGTTTGTTGCAGAAATTGCGGCTGCTGCGCCCATGCCAGCCGAGGTAACCACCTGGCGATAAATCGGGTCTGCGATCTCTCCTGCGGCAAAGACACCCTTGACGCTGGACTCCATATGTCTATCAATCTCTATCGTTCCCGATTCGGTTAGTTTTAGCTGCCCTTCAAGCACGCTGGTATTGGGAATATGCCCAATTGAGATAAAAACACCATCAGTTGGAACCCTCAGCAAGTCTCCTGTCTTGACATTCTCCACAAGCAGCTCAGTCAGTCTGTCGTCCCCAAGCATTTCTTTAACCGCTGAATCCCACATAAAGTGTATTTTGGGGTTCTCCATGGCGCGCTTCTCCAGAATCGCACCGGCTCTGAGGGTATCCCGCCGGTGGATAACTGTAATGCTACGCGCAAAGCGGCTCAAATACAGAGACTCTTCTATGGCAGAATCTCCACCCCCGACCATGTGAATGTCTTTGTCTTTATAAAACGCACCGTCGCAGGTCGCACAAAATGATACGCCTCTGCCAGTGAATTCACGTTCGCCAGGTACACCGAGCTTGCGCGCGCCGGCACCCATTGAGATGATCAGCGAGTCGGCAGTATAGTTTCCAGAGCCAAGGCAAACCTTGAAAGGTCGCTCATCCAACTGCACGCATTGCACCAGGTCATAAATCACTTCGGTGCCAAATCGCCGGGCTTGGTCTTCCAACAATTGCCCCAAGTCGCTGCCCGCCACCCCTTCCGGGAAACCGGGATAATTTTCAATACAACTGGTTTGAGAAGCCTGCCCATAGAGCGTCATACCGGTGACTAACAAAGGATTCAGGTTCGCCCGGGCAGCATAAAGCGCCGCCGTAAACCCGGCAGGTCCGCCTCCCAGGATCATGAGTTGTCTGTGTTCTGCAATTTCCATTTTGTCAGTCCTCCATGCGTCAATTTAAGCCCTGGTCTCCATCAGAGTCGTTTTAAGTATTCTTTTGTGTGTGTTAACTAATGGAGAGTCCCGGCGCATACTATAACTTTTCATTTAGTAATATTATCGAATAAAAAATTTTCATTTACTAATTGATGTGTAAGCTTGTCGGCTTTTTCAGTAATAATGAAGCCTCCCCGCAGCAAGCTGCGGGGTATCCAGCTTCTATCCTTTTCTTCCACTAAAATGATTTAAGCTGTCCATCTCTATGGATCCGCTTGTATTCTTCTTCTTTTCCTTGCTCTTCCACATACTTCCTTATCGTCTCTTCACTTCCTTTTTGGCCTACTGTACTTACATAGTATCCGTCTGTCCAAAATTCCCCTC
>JAAYZW010000024.1 GCA_012514645.1 Chloroflexota bacterium | reverse complement strand
TCACCCAATTTTTAGAAGAAGATGCTTCGATTGCCCGGCGCAACACTTTCGCAAGCCTTGCCTGGGGCATGCTCTCGAACCTGGCATATTATGGCAGCTACATCTGGGTGATCGTAAGGACGATTACGCAGGTGATTACGCTTGGCGACATGACCATGTTTTTGTCTGTTTTCCGGCAATCTCAACGCTCGGTGCAGTCGCTTCTCGAAAGCTTCAGTCGTCTTTACGAAAACAATCTCTACCTTGATAACCTGCTCGACTTCCTGGCAATTGAACCAGCGCTGGAGTCTCCTGAGAACGGGCTGATTGCCCCCACGCCGATACGAGACGGTATCCGTTTTGAAAACGTCTCTTTCATGTATCCCGGTTCTTCACGATATGTTTTGAAAAATATCAATCTCTACATCAAACCCGGCGAAAGCATTGCCCTTGTAGGGTTGAACGGCGCCGGCAAAACTACTTTGATCAAACTGCTCACGCGGCTCTACGATCCAACCGAAGGACGAATCACCCTCGACGGCATCGACTTGCGAGAGTATGACATGAAAAGCCTGCATCAACGTTTTGGTGTGATCTTCCAGGACTATGTGCGCTACCAATTCACTGTACGCGAAAACATCGGTTTCGGGCAGATTGAAGACCTCGACAATCAGGAGCGCATCGAAGATGCCGCAGACAAAGGTGGAGCCGATGAAGTGGTGGCAGAACTGCCAGACAGTTATGACACCGTGCTTGGTCGCCGCTGGAACCGGGGGCAGGAACTCTCAGGCGGGCAGTGGCAAAAGATCGCCCTCTCACGCGCCTTTATGCGCAAGGCGGAAGTGCTGATTTTGGATGAGCCCACCTCAGCTCTGGATGCGGAAGCCGAATATGAAATCTTTTTGCGTTTCAGGGAACTGATGGAAGGGCGGGTGGCAGTGTTGATCTCGCACCGCTTCTCAACCGTACGCATGGCAGACCGAATCGTGGTTTTGCAGGAAGGTCGCATCGTTGAACTCGGCAGCCATCAGGAACTGATGTCGCGCAACCAGGCTTACGCGCATCTCTTCAACTTACAGGCAGAGGGATATCGCTAATCCGGGAACGCGAAAAGGGCACAGGGGTTGGAAAAGCATGGTTGTTTTCGTTTTTTTGTCCCTCTATATTTTCGAAGGGGGGTTTTGCCCTGATTAAACTGCAAAATTTATGTATACATAATTCCAGCGGGGTGGGTTTCGTTGATTAAAAACATCACCTTTAGTCGCGTTCTGAGCCCACCGCTACGGTTGATGCAATAGCATTGAAGTAGACACAAATTCGGAGTGAGATTAAGCGTGCATTCTGTTGTAGATCTATTATTTTCATATAAGAATTGCTGATTCTCTGCGCTCGGGAGCTTCAGGAACCCGTCGGTCAAACATGTGCTCAGCAAGAATACCAGCACGATCAAGGAAGGTCCCCTGTCACAGGCTTTGTAATACGAGGGTCGTTTCTGGCTTATGCTTGTGCTGTGAAATGATGTTAATAACGAGGGAAAATGGAAACAAAAAAGCTTAAACAAGTAAAACACACCGGAATGGGCTCAATCGTCTACGACGGTGGTGCCGCCTTCCGGGTTTGGGCGCCTTATGCCGAATCAGTCGAAATCGTCGGTGATTTTACCAATTGGAAAGAAGGCTCTCATCGCCTTGAGCATGAAGGAGAGGGCTATTGGTACATCGAGATACCTGGCGCAAAAGCCGGGCAAGAATACAAATACATCATCCATTACCAGGGAGAGCGCCTCTACCGCGTTGACCCCTATGCCCGCCAGGTGACCAATTCGGTCGGCAACAGCGTGGTTTACGACCCAAACAGTTTCGACTGGCACAACGATCAGCATCAGCTGCCCCCACATAACGAATTGGTCATCTACGAGATGCATATCGGCTCCTTCAGCCCCGGAGAAGACGGCAAACCCGGAACCTTTCAAGACGCTATTAACAGGTTTGATCATCTGAAACAATTGGGCATCAACGTCATCCAGGTCATGCCGATTGCCGAATTCCCGGGCGATTACTCCTGGGGCTACAACCCTGCCAACATCTTCGCTGTCGAAACCATCTATGGTGGTCCGGATGCCTACAAACATTTCGTACGCGAAGCTCACAAAGCCGGCTTCTCGGTGATCCAGGACGTGGTTTATAACCATTTTGGTCCCACTGACCTGGATCTTTGGCGCTTTGACGGCTGGCACGAAGGAGATTACGGCGGCATCTACTTTTACAACGACGATCGCGCTGAAACCCCCTGGGGCGCTACCCGCCCAGATTATGGGCGACCGGAAGTGCGCCAGTTCATCCGCGATAACGCTCTGATGTGGCTGGAAGAATACCGCGTAGATGGGTTGCGTGTCGACTCCACCCTTTACATCCGCACCGTGAACGGCGAAGAGAGCCATCCTTTGCCAGAAGGCTTCAAGATGATGGCAGACATCAGCGCTGAAATCCGCGCCAGGCACCCACACGTTATCCTGATCGCTGAAGACTTGCGGGTCAACGCTATGATTACTACTGATAGTGATCAGGGTGGAGCAGGTTTTCATGCCCAGTGGGATGCCACCTTTGTTCATCCGCTGCGGGCAATGATTGAGGCAGTGTTTGACGATTTACGCTC
>JAAYZW010000249.1 GCA_012514645.1 Chloroflexota bacterium | reverse complement strand
TGAGGGTTATAATTTGTTTGACTGATATGGTCATTGGAAGTTCCTTTCTTTTCGTTTTTTCTCAAAACATATTGTATTGGAACTTCCTCTTTTTTTCCTTGACTACGGACTTTTGAAACGCATACGAGACGAGCGATAATCCCCCCAAAAAAATCTAACAGGTATAATTCTTCAAAAAGGAATTGTTTCATATTTTAAGTAGAAAGGTGGTTGCGGATAAGGGAACACAAGAATATTGATTCGGAAGGCTTGAAACTTATTGTCAATAACAAAGGAGAGTAATGGCTTACGAGCAAAATGATGACAATCTTAAGGAATTATACAAAAGTCTATCCTGGCAATTGCTGGAAGTGACGGAAAACGCGGCAATGGCTGCAGCAAGAGCAGCCGGTCATGGGGACAAAAACCTGGCTGACGCAGCAGCGGTAAATGCGATGAGAACAGCGCTAAACCGCATTGATGGAATCTCAATCGAAATAAAAATTGGTGAAGGGGAACGTGATGACGCCCCCATGCTCTTTATTGGCGAAAAATTGGGCAGCGGCGGGATAAACATTGATATTGCCGTAGACCCTTTGGAAAACACCAATGCGACAGCCAACCTAAACTCGGGTGCGGTTTGTGTATTGGCTGCCGCACCAAGAGGAGGTTTGGTCAATGCCTCAGACACATATATGGACAAACTATGTGTGGGCAAGGAGGCTGCTGGCCTTGTTGACATCCGTTTTGAACCGGAAGAAAACGTAAACCTCCTGGCAAAAGCGCTGAAACGCCGAGACAAAGCCGAGCTCACCATCACGGTTTTAGACCGCGAACGGAACGCCGAATTGATTCGCCGGCTACGCTCCACAGGAGCACGTGTTCGCCTGATCCCCGACGGAGACCTGATGCCATCCGTTTTCAGCTGTTTTAAAGGAGTAGGCGTGCACGCGGTCATGGGTATTGGTGCTGCCCCAGAGGGCGTAATTTCCGCTGCTGCTATCAAGCTTTTAGGCGGCAAAATGCAAGCGATTTGGAAGGCGAGAGATGACGCCGACCGAGAACGTCTGAGTGAGATGGGCATTGATCTCGACCGGGTCTACACCCAGGACGACCTCGCTCCTGCCCATGATCTTATTTTCTGCGCAACCGCGGTAACACCAATTATGACCACCTCGAAGGCTGTTTTGGAAGGGGTCAGCTTTTTCCCTGGCGGCGCGAAAACCAACAGCCTGGTGATCACTCGTGGGTTCATGAATTATGTCCCCACAACGCATATTTTGGACCGTGAAGTGTTCGAAGAAGAAAAGAGTGAGTTCCGGTTGTATTAAGAGGAACAGGAAACAAGTGGCGTGAATGGAGACGAGACTGTGCGGCAACCGTCCCCTACACCGTTTTCGGGACTGCGTGGCAACCGTCCCCAACCAGCATCTATAGACAACCATAGGGGTGGGTTCAAAACGTGAGCAAAGCTGAAATTATTAATCAGCCAAACCCACCCCGATGGTATCTCTGCACATTATCGGTTTTCAACGTTTATCCGCAATTCTCAAGCTGGGCAGGTCTGACTATCTAAGCGGTGATTGAACTGTGATCTACCCCTACATTCATGTATAAATAAACTTCAATAATGGGAAAAATCATGGTCTGTTTTTAGATTGAAAATTGCTGCTTTCCCTCTAAACGCATTTTCTCTGCCTCCTTATCAGGTATAATTTTTTAGTTAATCAAACCATTTTTCGGAGTTTTCTTATGTATTTAACCGGCAACCAGGTTCGTCAATCTTTTCTCGACTTTTTCGCGCAGCGCGGGCACACCATCGTGCCGAGTGCTTCGCTCGTTCCCGGTGGAGACAGCACCCTGCTCTTTACCAATGCCGGCATGGTTCAATTTAAGGACGTCTTCCTGGGGATCGAGACCCGGTCTTACACACGCGCGGTCAATTCTCAAAAATGCCTGCGTGTTTCGGGCAAACACAACGATCTTGATACGGTCGGACGCGATAACACGCACCACACCTTCTTTGAGATGCTCGGCAACTGGTCGTTTGGCGATTATTACAAAAAAGAAGCCATCTCCTGGAGTTGGGAATTGCTTACCAAGGTCTGGAAACTCGACAGCAGCCGACTATACGCAACCTATTTCGTGGATGACCAGGGCAACTTGCCCGCAGACGAAGAAGCCCGCGATGTCTGGCTGGCTCAGCCTGGCTTCAACCCCGCTCACCTTGTGAAAGGCGGGCGTAAGGACAATTTTTGGGAAATGGCAGAAACCGGACCCTGCGGACCTTGCAGTGAAATTCATTACGATTTCGGCGTTGAAGCCTGCGACAAGCAAAACATCCCCGGGCATGTCTGTGAAGTAAACGGTGACTGCAGCCGAATCGTTGAGGTCTGGAACGATGTTTTTATTCAATACAACCGCACCTCCCCGACAGAATTTCAGCCCCTACCCAAGCGGCATGTTGATACCGGTATGGGCTTTGAGCGAATTGTCTCAATCATCCAGGAGGTTAAAGGTAATTATCAGACCGACCTGCTTAAACCGCTGCTGGATGAGACCCAGCGCCTCTCGGGGCAAACCGACACGGAGCGCGAAAGCAACCTGACCGCTTATCGCGTGATTGCTGACCATGTGCGCGCAGCCGCGTTTTTGATCGCCGACGGGGTCATCCCCGGCAATATCGGACGCAATTATGTCTGCCGAATGATCATCAGGCGGGCGGCACGCTTTGCCCGCACGATCAGTCTGAGCAAACCGTTTATGGCAAAAATCGCTGCGATTGTGATCACAAATTATCACCAGGCTTACCCGGAATTGCAGGAAAATCGGGAACTGATAGCAGACACATTGACCAGCGAAGAAAAACGATTTGCTGAGACGCTTGACAGCGGCTTTGCCCAATTGCAAGAGTATATAGAAGCGCTGCAAGCAAACCAGCAAACGATTTTGGACGGCAAACGGGCTTTTGAGTTGTATGCCACGCTTGGTTTCCCGGTGGAGATTACTCGTGATATCCTCGCGGAGTCTGGTTTGAGCGTTGATGAGGACGGGTTTTATAAAGCGATGGAGGCTCACCGCCTGGCTTCAGGCAAAGGAGCTGCTTTTGCCGGGATGGATGGCAGCAGGACTGAGTTCTATGCCGGTCTGTTGACTGAGTTACAAGCCGAGGGCAAACTGCCTGATGAAGGGGTTATCTATGACCCTTATTCTTCTTTCACAACCCCGGCGAGGCTGGTTTGCATATTACGGGATGGAAACAGGATCGAAGCCGCAGAAACAGGCGATCAGGTCCAACTGATTTTCACCCGCAGTTCACTTTATCTTGAAGCTGGCGGTCAGATTGGTGATATCGGCAATGTAATCTCAAGCGAAAAACCGGGTTGGGACGTAGAGATCGAACACACTTTTAAGCCGGTTGACGGATTGATTGTACTGGCAGGAAAAGTCACTCAAGGGACTCCGAAAACAGATGATACTGCCCTTGTAAAAGTTGATTTTTCATCCCGAATGTCGACTATGCGCAACCACACCGGTACACACCTGCTGCATGCCGCCCTGCGCTCGGTATTGGGCGAGAAGGTGCACCAGGCTGGCTCCGTGGTAGACCCCGAACGAATGCGTTTTGATTTTAACTACCCTCACGCTGTTTCAAAAGACGATTTACTTAAGATTGAAGCGCGGGTTAATCAGCTGATCGCTGAAGAATACCCTGTGATCAAGGAAGAAAAGACCCTTGAGAAAGCCCGGGCTGAGGGTGCGATCGCGCTTTTCGGCGAAAAATATGGACAGACCGTCAGGACAATTGAAATCGTTGACCATCGCGGTCGCGTTTCTTATGAACTTTGCGGAGGAACCCACGTGGACAATACCGCTGAGATTGGTTCCTTCTACATCCTCTCTGAGTCGTCGATCGCTTCTGGCGTTCGCCGGATTGAAGCTGTGACCGGACTGGGAGCCTATTATCACGCCCGCGAACGCATAGACCAACTCAACGCGGTTGCGGCTTTTCTGCAGACGAGCCCATCGGAAACGCTGATCAAAGCAGAAGCAATCGAGTCCGAATTGAAACAAACCAAGCGCGAACTCGAGCAAGTGCGCGTCGAAACAGCCAACCTGGCTTTTAAGCAAAAACTGGAAGATGTCAGCGAAATCCTGGGGGTGCCGGTGCTCAGTGTGATCATCCCAAATGCAGATGTCGACGCGCTGCGCTCCCTGGCTGACCAATTCAGGCAAAAAAATCCCAGCGGCGTGGTGGTATTGGGCACGGTCATGAATGACAAACCCGCCCTGATCGCCGCAGTCACCCCAGACCTGATCCAACGCGGCTTGAAAGCCGGAGACTTGATCAAGCGGGTTGCCGGGATCATCGGCGGCGGTGGTGGTGGTCGCCCGGATATGGCGCAGGCTGGCGGCAAAGACCCCTCAAAGCTGGCAGAAGCACTCGAAGCTGTGGAAGCCTATATCAAGGAAAATTTGAAGTAAGCATGGCTGAAACGATCACACCCTTACGACAGCAATACCTGGATGTTAAAAAGGAATATCCGGACGCGATCGTATTTTTTCGGCTGGGTGATTTTTACGAGACCTTCGACGACGACGCTCGTAAAACCGCTGAGGCGCTTGACATCGTGCTCACCTCCCGCCCGGTTGCCAGGGGCGTGCGAGTACCGATGGCAGGGATTCCTTTTCATGCTGTCGATAATTATCTCGGTCGGCTGATCGAAAAAGGTTTTCATGTGGCAATTTGTGAACAAGTTGGTGAGCAGCCCGATAAGGGGTTGTTCCCACGCGAGGTGGTCAGGGTGGTCACGCCCGGCACGCTGGTTGAGCCCAACCTCCTGCCGAGTGGAAGGAATAATTACCTGGCGTGTTTCTTTATGCAGGATGGCAAAGCCGGGCTGGCTTATGTGGATGTATCGACGGGGGAATTAGCTGCCACCGAGCTGGTTGATGGCAGCGTCGAATTGCTGCTGCGGGCAGAACTGGAACGCCTGCGCCCGGCAGAATTGCTGGTGTCAGACAAACACGATGAGAAGCAGAAGCTCGACTTCAATCTGACACGCATTCCCAATTGGTATTACGAGCCAGGGCGAGCCCAGGAGCTGATTAAAAAGCAATTCCGCGTTAGCAACCTGGAAGGACTGGGCTTAAAGCCCTATCCACTGGCGGTGCGTGCCACCGGTGCGCTGCTTAAGTTCCTCGAAGAAACCCAAAAAGGGCTGATGGAGCTGGAGCTCTCTTTCAGCACTTATAGCCTCTCGGATTTCATGGTTTTAGACGCTGAAACAAGGCGCAACCTCGAACTAACCGAGACCCTGCGCGATGGCAAAACCGAAGGTTCGCTGCTGTGGATTTTGGATAAAACCCAAACGTCCATGGGTAAGCGCATGCTGCGGGAGTGGGTAAACAAACCCTTACTTGACATTAAGCTGATCGACCAGCGCCTGGACGCGGTGGAATGTTTTTATGAGCGCGGTGTCGAGAGAAAGCAAATTGCCGAGCTTCTAAAGCAAGTGCATGACCTCGAGCGCCTGGTCAATCGCCTCGTGAATGGCAATGCCCGCCCGAACGACTTGGTGGCACTGCGGGAAGATTTGCTGGTGTTACCGACGCTGAGGGGCTTGTTGGAGAATGATCACCCTGCCCTGCAGCCAATTCTAAAGGACTGGCACGCCTTTGAAAGCGAACTGGACCTACTCGAGAGAGCGATAAGTGATGATCCGCCAGCCACCTTGAATACAATCGGTTTAATCCGTGAAGGTTTTTCGGAGGAGCTTGACCGAGTGGTATATTCTTCTGCTCATGCCCGTGATTGGATCAATTCATTAGAGTCCAAAGAACGGCAGCGTTCCGGATTGAAAACGTTGAAGGTTGGGTTTAATAAAGTTTTCGGTTATTACATCGAAATCTCGCGCGGTCTGGCAGACAAGGCACCGGAAGATTACATCCGCAAGCAGACACTGGTCAACAGTGAACGCTTTATCACACCTGAATTGAAGGAATACGAATCGCTGGTGCTCAATGCCGAATCACAGATCCACGAAATTGAGGAAAAGGTTTTCAAACAGGTTGTCTCGCAGCTGGCAAAATCGAGCCAGGAGCTGCTTGAAACTGCCCGCGGCATCGCCAGGATGGATTGCCTGCTCTCGCTGGCAGAGGTGGCAGCGCTCAACAAATATGTACGCCCTGTGTTAAAGCAGGAAAAAGGTATCAGCATTTTTGCAGGGCGTCATCCGGTGGTGGAGCAGCTGACCGGTCGGACGCGATACATCGCCAATGACACCGTTTTTGAAGAAGGCGAGATCGTTCGGCTGATCACCGGTCCGAACATGAGCGGTAAGTCGACGTTTTTACGGCAGGTGGTGCTGATTGTGTTAATGGCGCAGATTGGCAGTTTCGTGCCGGCAGACCAGGCGGAAATTGGTTTGGTTGATCGCGTTTTCACACGAATTGGCGCACAAGATGCCATCCACGCGGGGCAATCAACCTTCATGGTGGAGATGCTTGAGACCGCCAACATCCTCAACAACGCCACCCCTCGCAGCCTGTTGATTTTGGACGAAATCGGGCGAGGAACCAGCACCTATGACGGGTTGTCGATCGCCTGGGCAATTATCGAATACCTGCACAGTCACCCGAAACTGAAACCGCATACACTGTTTGCCACTCATTATCACGAGCTGACCGAACTGGCAGAGTTGTTTCCAGGGGTGCGCAACTACAACGTGGCGGTCACAGAGGCTGATGGACAGGTGATCTTTCTGCACAAGATTGTGCCGGGGGCGGCAGACCGCTCTTATGGCATTCACGTCGCTCAAATGGCGGGGCTGCCGGCGCCTGTTATTGTCAGGGCGAATGAGATTTTGAAGCAGCTGGAAGCCAGCTCTGGCACCACACTGCCTGAACGCAATCAGGAAAAAGATCAATTGCGCTTGTTTCCGGAGAATAATCCGTTGATGGACGCCTTCAGGAATCTTGACCTTGAATCGTTAACGCCAATCCAGGCGTTGAATAAGTTGTATGAGTGGAAAAAGGCGTTTTTTAAGGAAGAGTAGCTGATAGTGAAGGGTTTTAGATATCTTCGCTTCGCTCGTAATGACAGATTCTCGCTGTTTACTCATAAAGCATAAAAGCTTGTTGGGGACAGCTGGTATTCACAGGTCAGCCATTCTCAGTGCAAAGACAAACTATGGGTTTTCACCCTAATAAAGCCCAAAGCTGGTCGTAGGGGGAGGTCCCAATCGTGAGCACTCAATAGACGCTTACATAGTCAGACCTCCCCTGCTCACGAGCCCTAACGGGCACTGAAAACCGAAAACAAACCGTGATTCCAATGGTGTGGGTTTCGCTGATTAAAAAATCGTCCTTGCTCACATCCTCAACCCACGCCTACCACTGTTTATTGTAGTAGCCTCAAGTCGCTTCGCTCGTAATGACAGAAACAAAGCCACCCATCTGGTAGGAGCAGAAATCGCGGTGTAGATGTCCTGCTGCAGGCTATTCGTTTTCCAACCAATCGGGTTGACCGTTGAGGAAAGCTTTGCCCGACATTGGTTTTTTGCCTTGGGGCTGAACGACATCAAGCACCAGCAAACCATCGCCAGTGCAGACAGCGGGTAGACCGTTGATCACAAACCGACCACTCGGGTCACATTCAAAGGTCGGATGAACGTGCGCCTCGATGATTTTAATCATCTTGTCGCGCCATCTATAAACAGCCCCGGGCCAGGGATGGAAAGCGTGTACCTGGTTGAGCAAGGTTTGGGCAGGCTGGCTGAAATCCAGAAAACTATCCTGTTTGGTCAGCTTGGGCGCGTAAGTAGCTTTGGCATCGTTTTGTGGCACGGCACCAAGACTCCCACGTAAATAGGCTGGCAGGACTTCAATCAGGGTTTTTGCGCCAAGGTGAGCCAATTGGTCAGAGAGTTCTGGGGCGGTTGTGCCTGGACGGATGGGAACTTTCCGCTGGGTCAGGATCGCGCCGGTATCCATGCCTTCGTCCATCAACATGATGGTCACACCGGTGATCTCATCACCATGCGCGATAGCAGCTTGGATCGGCGAAGCACCCCGCCATGCAGGCAATAGCGATGCATGCACATTAACGCAACCCTTGGTGGGCAATTCGAGCACAGCCTTTGGCAAAATCTGACCGTAAGCAGCCACCACGATCAGATCAGGCTTCCATTCAGACAGTCTTATCACAGCGCTAAGTTTTCGTAGAGATTGAGGTTGAAAGACTGGCAGCCCCAACTGTTGCGCCAGAGATTTAACCGGAGGTGCCTGTTCTTTGCGACCGCGACCGGATGGACGGTCAGGTTGGGTGACCACACCGACGACGTTGTAGTGACAATGAAGTTCTTCCAGGGTAGGAAGGGCAAAGTCAGGCGAGCCCATGAAGACAACTCTGTGAGACATGAAAAGATTTTATCATAAGCATGTTTGTTGTGAAGGTATTATGACACCTTGGCAAGCAATTATAAATTTGGTAATTTGTAGACATAAAAACAGAATCCACGATCAATCGGACTCCGAATTTGTGGCTGCTGCAATAAACAACGGTAAAGGTGGGTTCAGGGTGTGAGCAAGGGTGGTTTATAATCAGCGAAACCCACACCGTTGGAATCACTGTTAATTTTCGGTCTTCAGTGCCCATTCGGGTTCATGAGCTGGGGAGGTCTGTTTATTTAAGAGGTGATAGAGCGCTAATGATTGGGACCCCTTCGTTTTTGTATATATTGTTTTGCAAAATTAATAATGCAAAAACCATGGTTCACTTTCAAAATGAGAATTGCTGACATTTTGATAACTTTACAGGAGAAATTATGTGCGGACGATTTACCTTGGCGATTGATTCAGAGGACCTGAGCACGCAGTTGGCACTCGGGCAAATGCCGTTCGATTGGGAAAAGCGTTATAACATTGCTCCTTCCCAGGATGTTCCCACCGTACCATCCGCTGAAAGCCGCAATGTGGTCTGGATGCGCTGGGGTTTGGTGCCGTTTTGGGCGAAAGACCCTTCAATCGGATATAAGATGATCAATGCCCGTGCTGAAACCGTGGCAGATAAGCCCGCTTACCGCAATTCTTTTCGCAACAAGCGCTGCCTGATTTTAGCAGATGGTTTTTATGAATGGCGCAAAGCGGGTAAAGTCTCGATTCCGTATTACTTTCAACTGGAAGGTGGGCAGCCTTTTGCCTTTGCCGGATTGTGGGACGATTGGGAGAATAATGGCGTTTCATCGATGCCCGGCGTGCCGGGGTTGACCACCTGTACACTGATTACAACTGACGCAAATGAAGATGTCAAGCCCGTTCACCCGCGCATGCCGGTGGTGCTTACCAGGGAAATCATGTGGGGCTGGCTGGAAGAAGACGACCCCAGGTTCCTACACAGCCTGCTCAAGCCTTTGCCTGCCGGGCTCCTGTCCAGCTGGCAAGTCAGCCGCGATGTCAACAGCCCAAGCAATGAGGGTGAGTACCTTATCAAACCAAACCAGGAGACCTTGTTTGAATAGATGATTTGTGTGAGCACTCATCGAGTGCTTACATAGTCAGACCTCTCCAGCGCAAAAATTGCGAACAGTCATTGAAAACCAAATATAACCGTGATTTCAGCAGGGTGGGTTTGGTTGATTAAAAATTTTTCCTATGCTCACGATTTAAACCAACCCCTACGCCCGCCTGTTCCTATCATGTGGTCTTGTAGGGAACTGGCCTGCCTGTTCCCAATCTTCATCTCGCTAAACGCCTCGTGGTTGACACAGGACTCAACTCTACGTAAACCTACCTACAGAAACCAACCATACGGAGGGGGCTCGTCTCCCTCCGCCAACAGTCGTGTTGGGACCAACACAGCGGCTGGGGCAAGCATGACACCAGGCAGTTTGTACGGTGAGAGTTCGCTCCTTGCCGACTCTCTCACCCCTCCCTGCCCCCACTCCCGCTAGCGGGACGCAAGCAGTGAAGAGAGGATGGTAAGGTTTTGCTTGTTTCCTGCTCCCTGCTCACAATTTGAACCAACCCATACCACCATTTTCATTTCAGAGAAAATCCGGAGTCCGGTTAACCGTGCACTCTGCATTTTAGTTCTAATAAAATACTATTTTTTGAATTCCTCCCTGCTCTCTACGACTGCTCTTCAATCCAACCGATGTAATGTAAAATTAG
>JAAYZW010000248.1 GCA_012514645.1 Chloroflexota bacterium | reverse complement strand
CATGCAGATAAACGGCATCCTTGTGCACAAACCAGCGGGCGGCGTTAGCATCCACTTGCCCAATCAGCTTTTTCTGCCCGCCATTATCGATCAAATTAAGGCTGACAACATCCGGAGTGGACGAGCGAAGCGATACTTCCGCCGCCGGATATTTGTCTGCCAACCAATAATAGTCAACGCCCTGACGGGTGATCGACCCTGATTGTTCAAGCAGGTCCAGGAAGCGGGAGAGGGCTTCCGGGCTCATGGAACCAAAACCCTCGCTGTTTGAAAAAGGCAGCTCGAAAGCCGCGCAGCCAATATGCTGCAGCAAAATTACCAGGTTTTGAGGGTCTATTAATGCTTGTTCGGGATTTTGGTCGACCAGGTATTCGGGGTGGGCTGCCAGGTATTGGTCCATAGCCTCGTTGGTCGCCACCATGATTGACAGTGCTGGCTGTTGTTTGCGACCGGCTCTGCCAATACGCTGTCGCGCGGTGGCAATCGTACCGGGAAAGCCGACAAGAATTACGGCATCCAGGTCACCGATGTCCACGCCCAGCTCGAGGGCTGAGGTGGAGAAAACTGCCTTAAGTGTGCCAGTTTTCAAGCCTTGCTCAATTTCGCGGCGTTCAGCTTTGAGGTAACCACTGCGGTAACCGCGCACACTTTCGCGTTCAGCCAAAGGCAAACGACCGCGCAGGTAGGTCAGCAGCATCTCGACTGTCCGCCGTGTGCGGGCAAAAATTAGTGATTGGTGCTCTGCATTGATTAATTTCTGCGAAAAGATCACACCAAAATCGATGCTGCTCTTACGGATACCCAGTTTCTCGTCGACGAAAGGAGGGTTATATAATATGAAATGTGCGAGACCCTTCGGTGAGCCGTCTTGTTCGATCAGATGTACTTTTTGTTCAACCAGCGCAGCCGCCAGTTCTACCGGATTGCCGATTGTGGCTGAAGTGAGAATAAATTGCGGGTAGGAGTTGTAAAAAGCGCAAATGCGCTTCAATCTGCGGAGCACGTTGGCAAAATGTGAGCCAAAAACACCACGGTAAATGTGCATTTCATCGATGACCACATAGCGAAGGTTAGAGAAGAAGCGAGCCCAGTTGGTGTGATGCGGCAGAATGCCTTGGTGCAGCATGTCTGGGTTTGTCATCAAAATTGTCGCTGATTTGCGTATAGGCGAACGCTGATGGCTGGGAGTATCGCCATCGTAAACAGCAGGTTTGAACTTGTCGCCAGGCAATAAAGCCCCTATATCCGCGAAAAACTTATGCTGGTCGTTCGTAAGAGCTTTGGTTGGAAACAACAGCAATGCAGTCGCGCCTAGCTGAACAATTTGCTGGTTCAGAATCGGAATACTGTAACAAAGACTCTTTCCGCTGGAAGTTCCGGTTGAGATTACCAGGTTTTCGCCGTTTTGCACGTGCCTGAAAGCTTCAGCCTGGTGGGAATAAAGCGCAGTAATTCCCCGCAAATTGAGCGCTTGCTGTAATGCCGGCTGAATTTCCACGGGGAAAGGCTCAAAAACTGCCTGGCGGGGTGTAGATACCTGGTGAAAAACAACGTTTTCTGAAAACTCACGCTCGGTTAGCCAATTTGAAAGGGTCTGGGTGATGTACATCGATACTTAGGTTGTTGACTTCTTTTTCGAGGCTGAGCGTACCATCAGATCCATAATCGGATAGATCCAATCACCCAAACGGGTTGACGCAAAATACATCAGCTTGGCATCGAATCCAGGCACGATCGCATATTTTCCCCTTGCTGCTTCTTTCAAGGTGCAGTGTGCCACAAATTCAGGGCTTATTGGTTTCGACGCACCAGTAATCGCACTGGTTTCGGCTGGTTTGTACTGATTTTCCCAGGCGAGCTGCGGGGTGTCGGTATCAGGAGGGTAGAGCACGGATACTTTGATGCCCTTCGGTTTCAATTCTGACCGCAGGGCATCACTGAAGCCCTTGACGGCAAACTTCGCGCCGCAATAGGCGGTGT
>JAAYZW010000247.1 GCA_012514645.1 Chloroflexota bacterium | reverse complement strand
TGAGGGTTATAATTTGTTTGACTGATATGGTCATTGGAAGTTCCTTTCTTTTCGTTTTTTCTCAAAACATATTGTATTGGAACTTCCTCTTTTTTTCCTTGACTACGGACTTTTGAAACGCATACCAGTCAGCTATTCACGGACACAAATTTTGTGCTTTATCTTATAATTGCGAGATAGGGAGAAGCAATTGGCATATGGCAATTCCAAAAGTTCTTATAATCGGTGGCGGTCCCGCAGGATGCGCAATAGGTATCGAGTTGCTCGCTCAAGGGATAACTCCAATATTATTAGAAAAAAAGGGCAAGGATAAAAACAAGTTATGCGGTGGTTTGATTACCAACCGAGGGATTAGACAATTAGAGTTACTAAAAATCCCCCTTAATCCATCGATCTTTTTCAATACGAGCCAGGTACGCTTTTATAATTGTGGTGAAAAAATTTTAGACTACCAGTCCTCAAAAGGCTTTTTTTGTGTGAGGAGGCAGGCTTTTGACAATCTACTACAGGAAGAGTACACAAGCAGAGGAGGAATACTCTCTCTGAACTCACCAGTAATATCTATTGACCAACGGAAGCAGTTAGTAACAACCAGCAATGGAACATCGTATGATTATGATTTTTTAATCGGTGCAGATGGAGTCAATGGATTGAGCAGTCGGGCAACTAACCCAAACCCACCTAAACCTGCATTGTGTCTTGAAGTGTTTGTTCCCAAAAGCAACGGATTGGATGGAATCAATGTAATTTTTGGTGTCGTCCAGAAGGGTTTTTCGTGGTGTTTTGAAAATGACAATTCGATTGGGATTGGTCTCGGTGCAATAGATTACGGATCATACCAAGACCTCAAACAGTCATATGAATTGCTACTACAAACTCATGGAAAGTCTATAGAAGGCACACCAAAACCCCGCGCTGCTTTGGTTCCCTATTCAGGACGAAACAGAACGATTGCTCAGAACAAAATTATTCTAGTAGGTGATGCGGCTGGCTTCGTTGATCCCATATTAGGTGAAGGTATATCGTATGCATTGGAAAGCGGAAGATTAGCAGCGAGAGCAATAGTTGCGCCCAAGCCTATAGAAGCCTATAAAAAATCCGTTTCATTTCTTTCGCGGAGGATTCAGGCGGGTTTAAGAATGCGTAAGCTTTTTTTCAATCCTACGATAAATAAGTTTGTATTAAATGAGTTCAGAAAACATCCCGGAAGAACAGCTCATATATGTGACAACTTAGTTTTGGACGGTTCTATAGGATATGAAGATCTACTTGGGATGATTAAACTCGCAATCGGACGCAGATAATCATGTCAAGACGACAATATAAGAGCCCACTATTCAGGTTAATTGAAAATCGCAGGCTCGAGGGCAAACCATTACTTCTTAAATCTCTGATTATTATATCTCCGACTATATTGATTGTTCTATATTTAGTTATAAAAAACTGGAAAGCCTTTCTTTTAGTGCCACCTATCAACATTTTCTTCTTGTTGCTTGCGGGCTTATGGGTGGTTATTGGTCCGATTCTCATCATGCTCCACTATAGGCGTACTGATAAATTTTTAGAAAAAGTGAATGTGGATTTATGTCAGGCACATTATGAAAAAAGGCATGAACCCTGTATCAACCGCAGCGCAATAGAACCTCAGAATAATGTATCCACAGAATATAAATGTGAAATCATAGCCTTTAAACGGAATTTTTATTCTCACCAAAAGGCTATCACAATAATTGTTAACTTTATATGGTGTCTTTTGGTTCTTATAGCGATATCTGAAAATAAGTCAGCTCTTATCGTAACAGGCATCGATTCAACAGATGCGACACTCTATTATCCTTTCCTGTTTTTCATTCTCTATGTTGGTTATTTAACGTCATTCGGTCTATCTCAAACATTGACAATGCTTTGGTCTGTGAGAAGTATATGTAAATTAAAATTACTCCGTTATGACCCTGTCGAATGTGATGATGAGTTCAATTTGTCATTTATTGGAAACTATTCAATAATGACAGCGCGTTTACTATCTTCAGGGATTTTATTGTTGCCCATGTTATTTCTGTTTACGAGTAACGCAAACAACAATTACGCAACTTCGCTTCCTTTGATAATATTATATACATTGATATTATTGATCTCAATCGTTGTACCTTTATCCCTGGTGTTCAACTACTCAAGAAACGAAAGAGAAAGCGCAATCAATAACTTGCAGAAAAATCTTATCGAGTCGATTCGCCTTTCTTACCAAGAACCATCGATACAGAATGAACTCAAATGTGCTACTATCCAGAGGGAACTTGAATTAGTAAAAAATCAAAAGATAGTACTTATGACTGCTACGGATGTAGGAACTGCACTCATAACAATTGGGACTCCATTCATTGCGCAGGTTTTCCTGTCATCAGATTTCTTTATGTTGATACTAAAGCTGTTGAAAGTGATCGATTAATTACACATGGAACTCCTATAGGCTTCCCTCCCTCCAAGCAGATAAGCAACTACTCCTTTTTGCTGTCAGTATCCGGGTCGCGCAAGTGAGGGAATAAGATCACTTCGCGCAGGGTGTGCTGCCCGGTTAACAGCATCACCAACCGGTCAACACCCAAGCCCAGCCCGCCATTGGGCGGCATGCCATAAGCCATCGCGCGCAAATAATCTTCGTCCATCGGGTTGCGTTCTTCTTCATCTTCGCTATAAGTGTGCCCCATCTCTAAAAAGCGCTGCTCCTGATCGAGCGGGTCGTTTAGTTCAGTGAAGGCATTGCACAGCTCCATGCCGCCGATATAGCCTTCAAAACGCTCCACAGTCGTAGGATCTTCCGGTTTTGCCTTAGCCAGCGGGGAGATATCACGTGGGTAGTCATACAAAAATGTCGGCTGGATCAAGATAGGCTCCAAGAATGTTTCCATAAGCGAATTAATCAATTTGCCCCTGGAAATGCCCGGTTTGAAGACGATGCCCTTTTCTGTCATCACTAACGCCAGAGAATCTGCGTCGGGGTATTCGTGTACGTCGATCCCAGCATGCTCAATCAAACCCTGCCTGATTTGCATTCGGTTCCAAGGTGGGGTCAGATCAATTTCGTGTCCGTCAAATTGGATTTTCATCGTACCCAAAACTTTTTGGGCAACTTCAGCGACCATTTGCTCGGTAATTTCCATGATCTTTTCATAATCGGCATAAGCCATATAAAATTCGAGCTGGGTAAACTCGGGGTTGTGTTTGAAAGAAACCCCTTCATTGCGAAAGTCTCTGCCAATTTCATATACCCGGTCCAGCCCGCCTACCAGCAATCGTTTCAGGTAAAGTTCAAAGCTGATTCTGAGGTAGAGCTGCTGGTGCAATTGGTTGTGGTAGGTGGTAAAAGGCTTGGCAGCCGCACCGCCATAGATCGGTTGGAGGATCGGGGTTTCAACTTCCAGAAAACCGCGTTCATCCAGAAATTCGCGGATGTGTCTGATCGTATTAGCCCGAATTTTGAAGATCTCACGAACGTGGGGGTTGACTGCCAGGTCGACGTAACGCTGGCGATAGCGCAGCTCGGGGTCGCTTAATTGGGCATGACGAACCACCTGCCCATCGACGACTTCGTCTTTATCTGCCGGCAACTGCAGGAGTGCTTTTGCAAGCATGCGAAATCCTGACACCTGCAGGGTCACTTCTCCGCGCCTGGTGCGGAACATTGTGCCATCAGCCTCGATGAAATCACCAAGATCGTAATAACGCACAAACTCAGCCATTTTTTCTTTGCTGAGCTCATTAACCCGTAACAAAAGTTGAACCTTGCCAGTGCGGTCCTCGATGTGCGCAAAAATCAGCTTGCCCATATCGCGGATGGCGCGCAGGCGACCAGCCAAAACAACGGGCACTTCTTCGGTGGCGCCTTCGGCTTCAGCTTTTTCGAAAGCTTTGATCGCATCGGCGTTGTTAGTGGTCTTGCGAGAGCGGGTTGGGTAAGGCTCCAAGCCTTGTTCCTGCATTTGTTCGAGTTTGTTCAATCTTTGCATTTCGAGGTCAGAAAATTCGTCTTTGATCATGGCTGTTCCTTTACATTAAAAATGCCCCACCTGGTCAGGTGGGGCATTCAGTTGATTTCAGTTAGTCTATCTGCAAGATCTCAACATCGAAAGCGCCACCAGGGGTTTCGACCTTAATCTTATCCCCTACTTTATGATTAATCAACGCGTGACCAATCGGTGATTCATTTGAGATTTTATTATTGAGCGGGTCGGCTTCGGCAGGACCAACGATCATATAACATTCCGGGTCATAGCCCTCTTCCAGGATGGTTACTTTTGAACCAACTTTGACGATACCCTGGGGGTTGTCGTCTTCACCGATAATATGCGCGTTAGCCAGCAGGATTTCAAGGTCTTTGATGCGACCCTCGACGAAAGATTGTTCGTTCTTGGCGGCTTCAAATTCAGCGTTCTCGATCAGCTCGCCGTCTTCCATGGCATCTTGCAGGCGTTCGGCAACTTCTTTGCGTTTGACTGTGCGCAAATATTCTAATTCTTGTTCGGATTTGTCATAACCCTCGCGTGTAAGGTATGAACTTGGCATTTCTATTTCCTCAATCTTCTTTATCTTCCCCACAGGGATAATATAAAACGCGTCTCGAAGGTCGAAACCATCCAAACGCTCTTAGGGCGATATTATACTATGATTTTATTTTAATCAAGGCAAAGCATAAGAAGCTCTGAGATTCACAATGTGAAGATAAACAATGGTTTTCAGCTATGGTAAAGTGCAAAATCTATATGTATTATACATGCATAAACGCAGGGTGAGGTCCCAATTGTGAGCACACAACAACCGATTTAATAGTAAGCCCTCCCCAGCTTAAGAACTGTGGACAGGCACTCAAAACCGAAAAAAACCGTGATTCCAACGGGGTAGGTTTGGCTGATAAGAGCTATCACCTTTGCTCACTTCCATGAACCCACCCCTTGTATATTAGGGATGAGACCATAAGTACTGATTTAGACTTAGGGTATCAACCAGGCAGGTGTAGGTGAATTCGTCCCACCCCATGAGTCTTCTTAGCAGAGCTCGTGCTGTAGATTGAATCCCCACACCTTTTTAATCACAGAAATCCGTACGGTATCCTGAGCTGCCACAAAGGTGACAAGCTCGCATTTACAAGGCTGGTTCAGTGATTTTCGCCTGATTGAAATACCACACATATTGAGTGTACAAGAAAGCAGGCTCTAATGCAATACCACCCCACCAAACTCGGAATTGATATTTCAAAAAGGACTTTCGATGTCTGTTTGCTAAACGGATCAAAGCCCAAATTCGAGAAGTTTAGAAATGACCCCGAAGGCTTCAAAAAATTAGAAAGCTGGCTGAAAAAAGCCAGGTCTACAGAGCTGCATATCGGCATGGAAGCCACAGGCAACTACTGGAAAGCCCTGGCAAGATTTCTGAATACAAGCGGTCATCAAGTTAGTGTCATCAATCCGTTGAAGATAAAACGCTACGGAGGTTACCGGTTACACAGCAACAAAACAGACAAGACCGATGCGATGATGATAGCCAATTTTTGTCTCCAGGAAGACGAAAACCTGCTCTTATGGCAGGATGTGGACGAGGAAACAAGGCATTTAAGGGATTTGATTCAATATCGTGGCAGCATTCTTACAATGCTCGGACAAATCAAGAATCGGATTGAATCGATCGTAGAAGATGAATCTGTTCTCCTCTGTCAATTAGAAGACAAAGCTCATTGGGAGCAGCGTCTCGAGCTTGTTAATCAAGAAGTCGAGGCAGCCGTAAAAGAGAGTGAAGCGATGAAGAAAAAGAATGCTTTGTTGCAGACTATCCCTGGCATTGGATCGGTGATGGCCAGTTATTTTTTGGCCTTTATTCCGGATGTCTCAGCATTCAAAACATCAAGGCAAGTAGTCGCATATTTTGGTTTGGATCCGTCAATTCAGGAATCGGGGACTTCGGTGAAAAAGCAGTCCCGAATCAGCAAAAAAGGGAATGCAACCTTCAGAGGAAAACTCTATCTACCGGCAATAGTAGCGGTAAGGTTCAATCCGGTTATCAAGAATTTATCAGAGAGAATGACGGCATCAGGACATTTGAAGAAGGAGATTTACGTAGCTGCCATGCGAAAATTGGTGATTCAGATGTATGGGGTTTGAAGTCAGGGAAACCATTTGACCCTAATTATGCAAATTAGTTGATCAAAACCCTTGACTTCTGACACGGTATCTACCATTGTTACAATTTTATATCCAATAGAATTGTAATAGCCCAATAACCGGGCATTCTACATTGAAGATCTAACTTTTTCCTTATCTTGAATTTCTGTAAAGAGCTTTTAGTTCCAATGCGGCGGAGCCGGTTGTGGCTCGCGTCCGCCCCGCTTAAACAGCCAACCCATCACCAATCCAAAGATAAACCCACCTATATGGGCGAAATAAGCTGTGCCGCCCTGGTCGAGCGCGCCGAGTGACCCAACACCACTGATCAGCTGCAGAAGGAACCATAGCCCCAAAACCACGATCGCAGGCATGAGCCGCATCCGGGCATAGAAGCCAATTGGAATGAAGGTATAAACCCTGCTATTGGGATACATCACCAGGTACGCACCCAAAACTCCCGCAATCGCGCCGCTGGCACCAACCATCGGAATCTGGGAGCTGGGGTTAATAATAATCTGCAGGAAAGCCGCCGCGATTCCACCAGCCAGATAAAACAACAGGTAGCCAAGGTGCCCGAAGCGGTCTTCGATATTGTCGCCGAATATCCAGAGGTATAGCATGTTACCCAGCAAATGAAGCCAGCTGCCGTGCATAAACATGCTGGTGAAGATCCTCATGATATCGTTTGCCTGGATTCCGTCCAATAAATTTGCGGGGATGAGGGCGTATGAATAAAAGATTTCCTCGAGGTTGCCTGAATTAAGGAACATCCACAAAAACACGAGCACGTTTATTCCAATCAGTGCATAATTGACAATTGGGGTGCGGTGGGTTTTTATGTCATCGCGAATTGGTATCATGATCTCTCCTCGCCTAATTAATATTGCTGGTGTCGGGCGTCGCTAATAATACCTTTAACATCGGGTGATCCCGATAAAAGCCTCTACGTTCCTCAGGCAAGAGCCTGGCAATCTGTACCATCACTTCTGTAGTGGCGAGGTCAAGAACATCTTTTTCGCTTTGCCCTTCTGTCGGTTGGGACAAGTCAAAAGGTTTGCCAAAAATGACCTTTACCTGCATCTTTTTTAGCTTCAGAAAGCGTTTCACCATGTCGGCAGACCCGAGTACCGTTGCCGGGATCACTTGCACTTTGTTTTTCAGCGCCAGCAAAACTGTGCCGGGTTTGCCCTCAAGCAGCTGACCGTCTTTCGATCGCGTACCTTCGGGAGCCAACCCGACGATCCCGCCTTTCTTGAGAAAAGAGGAGGCTTGCCGAAATGCCTGGAAATCATATCCTTCGCGTGATATCCAGATGACACCCAGCTTGTTCAAAAACCATCCGATAAAGGGGGCGTTTTGGTAATCCCGCGCCACCATGCCAACAACGTCTTTTCGCTTCGTTGCCATCATCAGAAATGGAGTATCCAGCCGGCTAATATGGCTGGTTGCCAATACATAACCGCCGTGTTCAGGTATGTTTTCGTTTCCCACCACTTCAACATCAGCAATGAGTTTGAAAACGGCGCGCATAATCTTCATCACGCGCTCTCTGGATACGCTCATCTCAAAAGACTTTGGTCTACGCGACACGGTTAACCTGCATGTGTTTATCAGTTCGCAAAACATGACGGGCGAAGTAAAAAAAGCCGATACTTATCAACGCCGTAATGATTGTGAGTATTACTACTGAACTAATTTCATTTACTTCCTGGTTCAGCAAACCCGGGATCAGTTGAGTAAGCGCAGCCACCAGGTTCCAGATGCCATGAATAAAAAAGGCTGTCAGGTAGATGACTATCAGCCGGGCGAAGTTGCGATTTTTCCAGGTTTTAGCCAGTGCCCAACCGACCAGCCCACCGTTAAAAACGTGAATGAGCGTGCCACCGAGGCGACCAACGAGAAAATAAGCCCACTCCCCTCCAGGAGCCTGGGCAGTTTGTGCGGCATAAAGGGCGCCTTCCAGCAGCGCGAAAGCTCCGCCGCTCATCAAACCTGCCACATACCCATCTCCTTCGCTGATACCCAACCCAAGCAATGGGAAAACCGCCAGTGTTTTGAGCAGCTCTTCCACCAGCGGGGCAATGATGGACAGGAAGGTTGCGATGCCTAATATCACCAGGGGAGAAGCCAGAATTTCTTCGATCTCTGCCAGACTCCCGGAAAATTCCGCAAGTTCTTGCAACCCAAAAAATACCAGGAGCATGAAGCCGATTACCATAAAAAGCCCCTGAATCAGGATGATAAGGGGGATCGTGACTGTGCCCGAAAAACTGATTATCGAAGCGCCGCGTCCTTTGTGGCGACCCCACAAGTGCCCACTTGCCATGCGCACCAGCCAAACAACCGGGATAAGCACACCCAGGAAAACCAGAAGCGAAAAAACCCAGTCTGGCAGAATAACAGAATACTTCCAGGCGTCTAACGCCACAACCACCAGGGGGAACAGGAAAATGGTGTATTTGAGCCAGCCAGCCCGATTTGAACGCGAAGGCTTGGCTTTGCCCGCGAGCCTCCGAAGACTGTCGACCAAGGCAATCATTGCCATCAAAGCCACAAAACCGCATATGTATGCCCAAACAAATACCGTGCGGTTCGATAGCTGACTTACAAAGGGGTCTGCACCCGTTTCTGGGTTCCAGCGAAACAACACCAGCGATAAAGATCCAGCCCCCAGAAAGACCAGGACGTTCCAAAAAAGGTTCACCCAGTGCAGCCAACGGGGGCTGGTTCGCAAGTTTTGTTTTGATTCTACAACGTTATCGGTCACTATTTTTCGATAATTTCGATGCTGAGAATCTTGTCCCCTTCGGGAGCTTCGGAATTATTATCCGCGTCTCTCTCCGTGATTTGTTCCAGAACTTCCGTGCCCTCAACCAGCCTGGCAAAAATGGTATAGCCACCATTTAAGGATGGGTAAGGAACATAGGTGATGAAAAACTGGCTGCCACTGGTACCTTCAACCTGACCACGGGCAACACCGACCATGTAGGGCTCATCGTAGGTTAGCTCAGGCGAAATTTCTTCACGAAACTGGTAACCAGCGCCGCTCCAACCGGTTCCGGTGGGATCACCAGTCTGCGCCATAAAGTCGTGGTAAACGCGGTGGAAGGTTACGCCATCATAAAAGCCCTCGCGTGCCAGATAAACAAACGAATTTACAGCCATTGGGGCTGCTTCAGGATAAAGCTCCAACACGAGGTCGCCGTGTTCTGTTTCGATAATGGCTGTATATTCCTTGTCTACATCGATAACAAAAGGCGGGCATTCTGTGAGCATGTCTTGTTCAGCTTTCATCACTTCGATGAAGTTGCTCAAATATGCCGCGGTAAAGTTGCCAACAGGGCGTCCATTCACCAAAACTGTGGGGGTGGAGCTGACACCAACGTCAAACATCGCAAGCTTTGCTGCATTGATTTTTAGAGTCACTTCATCACTTTCGACATCCGCAGAGAATTGATCTACATCCAGGTCTAATTCTTCGGCAGTTTCAAGCAGCCATGCAGTCAGATCGTCGGCTGAGAGTGCTGCCAGTTCTGATTGGCTCGAGAAAATAGCAGAATACATCTCCCAAAATTTGCCTTGCATGCCAGCAGACTCAGCCGCGTATGCAGCCAGCGGCGCTGTTGGGTGCAGAGAATCGAGCGGCAGCGGGCGATAGACAATACGAACCTCATCCGGATACTTTTCCACCAGGGTTTCCAGCTCGTCAAACGCCATCTGGCAGTACGGGCAGAAGAAATCGGTATATTCAATCACGGTTAAAATCGCGTCTTCCGGACCTTTGGTCCAATCTTCCCCGCTAACTTCAGGGAAAATTGCCAGTTGGGCTTTTTGTTCCTCGGTCAGTTCAGAAAAAAGCGGACCGACCAAAGTACAGACCATGTTGCCGTCATCATCAACAACAGGCAATTCCTCGGTCGGAATCACAACCGGTTCAGTGACTTCAGGGCTAACTGGATCGGTCTCTGTCTCTTCGATTACCTCAGTCTCAACAGGAGGAGGGGTGACATCCTGGATCTCACAGGCACTCAATGCCAGGGCGAAGACCAGTACGATCCACAGATACTTCATTACATTCTTCATTCGAAATTCCTTTCAACCAGCAAGGCTTTGTGCCTCGCTGCTTTTTCAAAGTTTAAAAATGCTGCGCGAGCTTATCCATCACCAGGCTTTGGATTTGTGCTTTCACCTGGGCAGGGCTTTGCGATGCATCAACAACCTTCCAGCGCTCAGGCTCTTGCTCCGCGAGAATATGGTAGCCGGCACGAACGCGTTCATGGAATGATAACTCAAAAGCGTCAAGCCGGTTCCATTCCTCTATAATTTTTTTACGTTTTAGCCCGGTTGGGACGTCTACATCGAGCAAAATGGTCAGATCGGGCTTGAGCCCCCCGGTAGCAAACTGGAGCATCGCCCGCAGCGTGTCCAGGTCGAGCCCGTGACCGTAGCCTTGGTAAGCCAGGGTCGAGTCTCCATAACGGTCACATAAAACGATTTTACCCTGAGCCAGGCTGGGGTTGATCACTTCTTCAACAAGCTGAGCCCGCGCTGCCAGGAAAAGCAGAATCTCTGTCCTCGGATGCAGCCCGGTATTGTCCATGCGCATGAGAACTTCACGTATTTGGTTGCCAATATCTGTCCCGCCGGGTTCACGGGTGCAGATTACATCATGTCCAATTTCCTGCAAATAGTCTGCAAGAGCTGGCAATTGCGTACTTTTACCACTTCCTTCGGGTCCTTCAAAAGTGATAAACATGCCTAATCCCTGTAAATTCTGACGTAACGATTGGGGTCTTTTCCAAAAGAACGCGACACCAGGTGAGCACGTTTCGCCAAATCGTGCTGCTCACGCCGAACCAGCGAGGGCATCGGCGGAAGGTTCACGAATTTTTCACCAGCCTGGACCATCAGAATGGCTTGCTCGGCATGGCGCCTGGCTTCATCGCTCAGCGGTTTCCTGACTGGTTTCTGCCGTGGTTGAAAAGAATCTGCGAGGAACTGCTCAATCTGCGCGATGGAATTGGATTTCACCACAAATATCGGTATGTTCCGCTCCTCGGCTTCGACTATCGGCTGTAACCTTTCGCGGTAATAACGTCGTTGAGTGAGTAAAATGTCGGCTTCCGAAAGGTTTTTGACTACCACCGCTGGCACACCGAGGCTTTGAATTGCTTGCAGCAAGCGGTTGCGGGCAACACCAAAGGCAAAAATCTTTCTCTCCCCATCGTCGCTGGCTATAGGAGGATTTACATAGTCTGATTCAGGAAGAAAATCTTCATAACGGTCAAAATGCCTGGGTTGGCGGCTTGGTTGCCTCGCGGCTGCACTGGTGCTGCTGCTGCGATCGAATGGGCTTTTATCCATACTTGAACCGCGTCTCATCGATTGAGAGACTGTTGGCATATTTGGTCTGGTTTGCTTTAAGAAGTGAACCTGCCCATCTTCATCTCTGAAGCGTTCTTCGGGCAGCATCGGGTAACCACGCAGGATTGAATCAACCGCGGCGCCAACGTCACGGTGCACACGCACATGCCCGCGGTCCTGGATTTCTACCAGGATGGTAAATGTGGGCGGTGCTTTACGTTCCAAAACCGTTTTCTGAGTGCCCCGGCGCCTGGCTTCGTCATCAGAGAGCGTCACTGAAGAGACACCGCCAATCAAGTCAGAAAGAGTTGGGTTCACCAGCAAATTGTCAAGACCATTGCCATGGGCGGTACCAATCAGCTGGACGCCGCGTTCGGCGATGGTGCGGGCTGCCTGTGCTTCCAGCTCACGACCGATCTCGTCAATGACGATCACTTCGGGGTTGTGGTTTTCAACCGCTTCAATCATGACTTCGTGCTGCAAAGATGGCCGCGGCACCTGCATACGCCGGGCTGCGCCAACGGCTGGATGCGGCACATCGCCATCACCGCCAATTTCGTTGGAGGTGTCGACGATAACCACCCGCTTCTTTTCTGCCAGAATTCGTGCGGCTTCACGCAGCATGGTGGTTTTTCCGACCCCCGGCTTGCCGAGGATCAGGATGCTTTCACCCGAATCGATCAGATCGTCGATGATGTTAATCGTGCCGTAAACAGCACGCCCAACACGGCAGGTCAGCCCAACCACGGTTCCACGGCGATTTCGGATCGCGGAAATGCGGTGAAGGGTACGTTCCATGCCGGCGCGGTTGTCAGCGTCAAATTCACCAATTCGATTAACAACGTGATTGATATCGTTCTGGTCAACCACCCGCTCCAAAAGTGTAACCTCACCATCGACAAAACGGGCGGTCGGTGCCCGCCCCAGGTCAAGGATTACTTCCAGTAAGTCGTCAAAATGATTTGCCTCAGCGACAGATTTCGCAATTTCTTCAGGAAAAACATTCAGCATTGCGGCTAAATCATCAGTTATGTATTTTGTTTTCGTCATAGCTCGATTTTAACGTATCCGCGTTAATCTTTCCTCATATTATATGCTTAAAGCAGGATCTGGGACCCAAGGTGTGCTGAGCCTGCAAAGCCAACAAGGGTGTTCATCTACAGGATGCTGCATACATAGCAGCAACTTTGTTCATCTGTGTCTACGACATCAAGGTTGCCGAAAAATCCTCTGATTTCGTCTTCAGCGACTCTTACAAAATTAAAGTAATCACCGCCCTCTGCGATCTCTGCTAGTGTTGAGAAAAAACCGTGATTGCCGTTATAGTCATGCACGATCGCCAGGTGTCTGCCCACGCGCTTCATTTCACGATAAAGTTGCTGGCGCTGAATGATGGCCATGCCGTGCGCAACAAAAGAACTGATAACAATATCGAAGCTGTCGTCTGGAAATGGCAGGTGATTCCTGGCATCTGCCTGCAAAAAGGTGACTCCCTGGCTTTCCGGCTGTTTTTGGGCGAATTCCAACATACGCAGCGATTGGTCTACCGCGAAAGCACGCAGCCCTTTTTCACAAAAAACGGAAGCCATGGCACCATTCGCGCAGCCGACATCCAGTATCGAAAAGAAATGATTAAAATCGCACTGTTTCGTTTCTAGGAAAATGCGGGAATAGCTCTGGCGATGGCGTTTGAATGCGGCGTTATAAAATGGCGCGATGAAATCGAACAAAAATCTGGATCTATCGGCTTTCATTTTATTGCCAATCGCCTCCTGTCATCAGCGATTATTTGTTCGTAATTGGCAACGACCCTTCCATACCGCTTTGTTCGAAAATTTTCTTTACGTTACTTCTTTCGAGCTGTCTGCGCAATGTCAAGTGTTTTACTAATAATACCTGTGATTCCTGGTGGATGTACCCACTATCTTCTATCGAACTTTCAACCCAGGGCAGGTAAGACCGCACAGATATATAGAGTGGTCTGCCATAGATATCAGGAATCGCCTGGGTAAGTGACTCAGCGAAACCGTTGGCAGGCGCTTCGGGACTGGCGGTTAATTGCACCCAAATCCCTTTCGGTCCGTAGACCAGGTCAGCGTAAGCTGCCAGGCTGCCATTAAGCTGGTATGCAACCAGACCCGGCATTGAACTCCTGGGCAGTGGCTCGATAGACTGCACCACACAAGGAATTACCTCCTTATAGAGTGCGTACATTGCGCTAAAATCATTGGGCGTCCAGGTTCGCCATTTAAGCTCACCGTCATTTTTTTTGATTTCACTGGTAGAAAGGTTGTAGACTTTTTGTCTTGCCCAAATCGTGAACCCGGCTTTCCGAAAGCCTTCAAAAAGTGGCGAAATTTCAGGCAGGTCAGCCACAACACCGAGGGATTCCCACTCTCCAGCTATTGTGATCAAGTATTCAAGTAATTTGCTAATAATTTCTGGTTCGGGGTCTTCCAGCGTACCCAGATAGCACATCTGGGCAAATTGCCTGGTCTGCCGTTTCTCAATCTGACCATAGCAGCCATAATCAGACGCTTGCAATAAAGCTGCTACCTGCTCGACCCCTAGGGTTACGCGCTGCATCACATTTCTGAGATTCAACGGCTCTCCGCGCGTAAAAAAACGAATTGCGTCCAGGCTTTGCAACACTGAGCCAGTGCGGCTGAATTTATAAAGGTCGAAGGTGGTTAGGTTTCGGATTGTGATTGTGCCATCTCCATGAAGTAACGGTGAAAACGCAGGTCGCTCGTCAGTTCGGGGTGAAACGAGGTTGCCAACAATTTTCTTTGCCGGGCAGCAATAATCCTGCCATCTGGCAGCGTCATCAACGGTTCTGCCTGACCGTAAACCTGTGTGATGATCGGACCGCGAATAAAGGTCAGGTGATAATCAGGCTGGCTGGGCTCCAAAAAAGGGACTGGAAGATCAATCACGAAGGAGTCGAGCTGGCGACCGAAGGCATTGCGTTCGATCGTAATATCCATCAAGCCCAGTAGAGCCTGGTTAGTGCCGACATCTTTGGAAAGCAAAATGGCACCAGCACAGGTGCCCCAAATAGCCCTGGTTTGTCCGAACTCGCGGATCGCATCCAGCAGTCCATAGGCAACCATCAGTTTCCCTATGGCGGTCGATTCGCCGCCAGGCAAGATTAAGCCGTCCAAGCCATCCAGATGTTCTGGAAGTCGGACCTCAGACACATCAGCCCCGAGTTTTTCGAGGCTGATGCGGTGTTCACGAAAGTCGCCCTGTAACGCCAGAACGCCAAATTCCATCGGTCTTCTTTCTAACAATTACCAGCCACGATCAGCCATTCGCTCGTCTTCGGGCAGAAGGCTGGCAGAACGACCAACCATTGCCTCGCCCAGGTTACGGCTTACTTCTGCCAGAATGCCGGGTTCGCGGAAGTGTGTGGTCGCCTTGACAATTGCCTCAGCGCGCTTAGCTGGGTTGCCAGATTTGAAGATGCCAGAGCCAACGAAAATTCCATCGACACCCAGCTGCATCATCAGGGCGGCATCTGCAGGGGTGGCAATGCCACCAGCCGCAAAGTTGACCACGGGCAGTTTGCCGAGTTCACGCACCTGCAAAAGCAGCTCATAGGGCGCCTGGATGTTCTTGGCGTAAGTCATTACTTCTTCCTCAGGCAGCGACTGCAGATGACGAATCTCGCCATAAACCGAGCGGGCATGCCGCACAGCTTCAACGACGTCACCAGTGCCGGGCTCGCCCTTGGTGCGCATCATGGCTGCGCCTTCGCCAAGCCGGCGTAAGGCTTCACCCAGGTTGCGGCAGCCGCAGACGAAAGGAACTTTGAAGTTGTGCTTGTTGATGTGATAAGCTTCGTCAGCGGGGGTCAGAACTTCAGATTCATCAATGAAATCCACTCCCAGTGATTCCAAAATCTGGGCTTCAACAAAATGACCGATCCGGCACTTTGCCATAACCGGAATGCTGACGGCTTCCATGATGCTCAAGACAAGCTCGGGGTCGCTCATTCGGGCAATCCCGCCTGCCGCGCGGATATCTGCCGGCACGCGCTCCAACGCCATTACCGCAACTGCCCCCGCATCTTCAGCGATTTTTGCCTGGTCAGCGGTGACCACGTCCATGATCACACCGCCTTTAAGCATTTCAGCGAGGCCCCTCTTTACGCTGATTCCCGTAACTTCCTTTTCCATTCAACCTCCATGTGAATTGATTTATACTGCGATTGTACCATTAACCGCACCATGATTACGGTTAGCCAGCTTTCTCACGCAGCGCAGCCACCAGTTCACGGTTAAAATCGGGAATATCTGCGACCACACGACCCCACACGTGGTTGCCTTCGCGGAACGCAGGCGCGTCCACCCAGGTGGCGCCGGCATTGATCAGATCGTCTTTAATACCCAGCGAGCCGGTTGATCTCTCTCCATCAACAATTTTAGCTGAAATCGCAACCAAGCCGCCATGGCAAATGATGCCGATGATCTTGCCCTGCTCGTTCATTTTGGCAACCAAGTCATTCGCAGCCTGGAAGCGGCGAACTTTATCTGGTGCCCAGCCTCCCGGTAAAACCACTGAGAACAGATCGTCTGCCGAAAGATCCGCAATCAAAGTGTCGGGTTTGACCTCCAGACCGTTTTTACCCCTAACTGGTTTCAAATCAACCGCGGCTGTCAGCACGGTCATACCTTCTTCTTGTAAACGCATAGCTACAGCGAAGAATTCCAGGTCCTCGACGCCTTCTGCGACTAAAAAGGCAACTTTTTTTCCTTTGAGTGTCATTTTGTCTCCTTATTTATAAACGGATATTTATACTTTTACTGTTGTTTTCATCATAACATAAGCACCTGCAGGTTTTCCATTATTTGTTAGCAATTCTAAGTATGGGATTTTTTAGATCTAAAACGTTGAATGCAAGGTTAATCGAAACCCAAATCTGAGGTGACTACAATATTGTTGCATATGGGATTATTACAACGGAAGGGATGGGTCAAAACGTGAGCAAAGCTGAATTTTTTTAATCAGCGAAACCCACCCCCGATGGAATCACGGCAAATATTAGGTTTTCAATGCCGGTCCGCGATCCTTGAGCTGGGGAGGTCTGGTATGCGGTGATTGAATGCTCACGATTGGGACCTCCCCCTACGCTCCGCGAGGACATTAACGCATCCTGATCAAGATTCTTCGCTTGGTTCAGAATGATAACT
>JAAYZW010000246.1 GCA_012514645.1 Chloroflexota bacterium | reverse complement strand
GAAACGCTCACTTATAGATTGGAAAAAGAAGGCTACCAGGTGGTCGTCGCCGGTGATGGCTTGACCGCGCTCAACCTGGCGCGATCAATCAACCCTGATCTGATTATTCTGGATGTAATGCTGCCGGGTATGGACGGATTTGATGTTTGCCGCACGCTGAGGCAAGAGACGAATATTCCCATCCTGATGCTGACCGCCCGTGACAACGAAATCGATCGGGTCGTTGGACTGGAAGTCGGAGCTGATGATTATCTGCCAAAGCCGTTTGGTATGCGCGAATTGATCGCCAGGATAAAAGCGCTCTTGCGGAGAGTAAGGCTGATGCGGGAAGAAATAGGCGCAGCGACACAGGAAGGCAACCTGCCAGAAATCCTGGTTTTCGGCAACCTTGAAATTGATATCTCCCGTCGCGAAGTGCACCTGGACAGGGAGGTTTTGCCACTAAAACCAAAAGAGTATGACCTTCTTACCTTTATGGCACAGCACAAAGGGCGTGTGTTGACTCGTGAGATGATTCTCGAGCACGTGTGGAGCTGGGGTTTTATGGGAGACTCACGGACGGTCGATGTGCACATCCATTGGCTGAGGGAAAAAATTGAACCGATCCCTGAAAAACCAGAGCGAATCATTACGGTTCGAGGGGCAGGATATCGATTTGAAGGATGACCTGTGAAAAAACGCTGTCATCTCTCCACAGCCTGGCAATTTCTCCTGATACTGGCAGCGAGTCTGTTATTTGTTGTTTTGTTATCTACTCTGAAGGACGATATCGTGGATCAAGGTCTGCTGCCTTTGGTTATTCTGATAGTTGGTTTCTTTGGCGCAGGTTTGATTGGAAGCATTCGCTATTTAAAGCAACAGGAAATTTTAATTGAAGAATTGGCTCTGGCTGAAAAAGAAAAAGCCAAGCTCTCCGAGATGATGGATCAGATCAGTGAGGGGGTGTTAATCGCCGATGAAAATGGCAAAGTACAATCACTGAACTCAGCAGCAGAAATGCTGTTTCAATTAGACAAACACCAGGCAGTTGGGCGTCCTGTAATTGAAGTGTTGCAAGACCAGGCTCTTGTTGATTTTTGGGTGAACACAGAAAATAGCAACCAGCAGATCATCACGGTCGACTTTGGATCAACCCGCAAGGTGTTGAAAGTTACAGTCTTTTTACTGGAAGCTGCTGGTGGAAAAATTCTACTTATCCAGGATCTGACGAAAAGACATAACCTGGAGGCGGTGCGTCGGGATTTTGTTTCAAATGTGTCTCACGAATTGCGCACCCCTGTGGCTGGTTTAAAGGCGATCAGCGAGACCTTGTTAGACGGCGCCCTGGATGATTCCCAGGCTGCGCGAAGGTTTGTCTTGCGCATGGACAATGAAGTGGACAACCTTACCCAAATCATCAATGAATTGCTGGAATTATCACGAATTGAAGCCGGGCGCTCCAACTTTGAACTTAAACCGAGCGAGCCGTGCGATTTGATCAGTTCTGCCGTTGAACGCATGTCCTTACAAGCTGAACGGATGGGCTTGACTCTCAGCATGGATTGCCTGCAAAATCTTCCGAAAGTGAATGCCGACCCAGAGCAGATCTCGCAGGTATTTGTGAACCTGATTCACAACGCGATTAAATTTACG